>NZ_JBQTDC010000013.1:0-95173 GCF_052353045.1 Halomonas sp. AOP7-B1-5
CTAGGCGATCCTGCTGACTTTCCGAAATCATAAGATATCCTTAGTTTTTTATGGACTGGTACGATTTATTTCCTAAAAGTGACTATACGGAAGGCAGCATAACCTTAATAAACGCGATAACACGTTGTTTGAGGTTATGCTGCCCCCAAAAAATAGAATCTACCCCATTTTTTCTGCTGAGAGCAAAGCAAAATTTGGCTACATACCCAAAGTTCGCGTGCCTACGCGTTTTGCCGGTTTCGATCATACTGACGCATGCTCATTACCCGGCGATGCGCATGCGGTTGAAGAGCACAATAGCGTGGGCCTCGCGACAGATAGATAAACAATTACACCAGCCCCACACAAACCATCTCCCCATCTAACCACTGCTGCTTAAGCCCCCGCTGCTTCTCTAACAACAGCATTAGGTAATCACGCAAAGGATGAACGGAAGGCAGCGCGGCAAGGTGCTTACGAAGCCTGCGCTGGTAAAGAAACTGCTCAGTAGGCACATGCAGCGGCGTGGCATTCTGGGTAAGCCATTCGATAGTAGGTAGTAGCAAGTGGGTGGCGTTGCTATCAAGCGCGAGCGTGACGCCTTTAACATCGAAATCACCGGCGTAAATATGCGGGCGTTGGGTTTTATGCCATGCCTCGGCCAGTAAGGCAAAGCCGCCGCCGTAGTGGCTGTCGCCACGGTAGACGACTAGTGGGTTAACGTAGCCGCTTAGCGCTGGAATATCCGGCGAAAACTCATAGAAGCTGTCCAGGTTTTCGACCTGAATCATGGCGCTGAATGCGCTCAGCTTTAGTGTCTGTACATCCACATCGCGAATAGCGCGTGACTCGATGGCAAGCCCGGCTATTGGCTGAGGGGGAAAGCTTACGAGCACTCGCCGTGCGCGGGGGCTTTCGCGGTTGGCTTTATCTTCTTCTAAGCCCTCCTTGGCCTGGGCGCTGCTGGGCAGGCCGCGGAGTGAGCGGCCTAGCGGTGCTATGCGGGCGCTGTCTAATATATCGTTAATCTGCGCCAGCAACGCGGCATCAAAACGCAGTGTTTTACTGTTTATTCGCGTGGCCAGGTCAATGTCGTGCTGGTGGCACCAGGCCACTACATCGTCTACCCACTGGCGGCGGGGCTTCTCCACCGTGGGCTGGCGGAGCAGTTCGCGGGCTACACCATTCAGCCCATTACGCGCGCGGCTGGGTAGGTTCATACAACAAGCTGCAGTTCAACGTCGTGGATCAGGCGCAGGTGATTGAAGGCGCTCGCTTGAGACTCCTGCTGTTTAAGGCGAAACGCGCGCTGGTCGTTGCGCGGCAGGCCCTGGTATTCGGAAATCACCTGGAACAGCCAAATTTCATCCGGCCACTCCAGCGGGCTTTCGTGCAGGTAAGTAAGGGCGCTGACCGGCTCTGCCTGGGGCTGGTCGATCACGCTTAAATAGAAGTGTTCAACATCCTGCTTGAGCGCCTGCTGGCGAGCGGCGGCCAGGCTGCTCTCTTGCGCTTGGGCAGGTGCGGCGGCTTCCACTGTTTGCGTGGTGTGGCGCGGCTGAGGCAGTTGATGCAGCAGGTCGGCGAGTACCTGGCACTCCAGATTGCGGTCTAGCGCTGGGGCGGCCGCGGCGTTTAGCGGGGCGGCTTGGTTGACCAGCGCGGGCACCTCGCTGCGCCGGGCGTAGTTGCTGGGCACAAAGCCTGGGTGTTCGCGCATAAACGCAGCCATGCCGCTGATCAAGCGGCTGCGCGCCTGCTGCTTGCGAAAGCGCGCCATCAGCTCGATCAAGCGCCGCTGCACTTCGCGCAAACCGGTGTAGTGGTGGCT
Source organism: Halomonas sp. AOP7-B1-5 (assembly GCF_052353045.1). Classification (NCBI taxonomy): domain Bacteria; kingdom Pseudomonadati; phylum Pseudomonadota; class Gammaproteobacteria; order Oceanospirillales; family Halomonadaceae; genus Halomonas; species Halomonas sp. AOP7-B1-5. Next base: position 1,811 of record NZ_JBQTDC010000013.1, read on the forward strand.
TAACTGCTGCTGAAGCTGGCTGATCAACAGTTTACGCAGGCTGCCGTCGCTACCTACCAGCTCTATCAGCTCGTCAAAGTTAATCAGCGCCAGGCCATCCAGCAGCCTTGCGATCTGCTTCTGGGCGCGGTCGTTTTCGCGGATTTTATCGTTGAGCTGGCTGACGAAACCGAAATCGCTATTTAACCGCTGCCAAAGGCTATCAATGGCATCGGCGAAGCGGCCGTTAAGGTCGTCAACTTCCTGGCGCAGGCGCATTAGCTGCTGCTCCAGCTTCCAGTGCTCGCCACGGCTGCGCGCCTCCCGGTAGCTATGTACCAATGAGCGAATCAGCTCCAGGGTTTCCGCTACGTCGGCGTTCACATGGCGGCGGGTTTCATCGGCGAGCATTTCGGCGATCAGTTCGCGCACCTTGGGCGAAAGCTTCACACCGCTCTGCTCGTCCGGGCGCCACAGAATGCGCGCTGCCAGCATCTTGCGTAGCGCGCTATCGCTGAGTGATTCCAGCGGCACTTCATCACGGGTGTAGGCCTGCATCAGCGCTTCAGAATGCTTACCCAATAGCGCCAAGCGCTCAGCGCCTGTTTTGAGCAGACGACTCTCCAGCTCGTTCACAAGAGGGCCTCCTGTGTGCCCTCTTCTCCTTCGGCATCAATCGGCAGGTTCTCTTCATCGCGGATAAAGCGCACCAGGTCCACCAGGTAATCAATCTTGCCAGTGATCACAAATACCTGGCGCTCGGAATGCGGCTGAAGCAGGTAGCCGTGCTCTTTCAGGCGTTTGAAGACCTGCTTTACTTGGGCATCCAACTGGTCACTTTGCGAGCCAAAAAAGCTGTCGGTGGCCAGGCGTTCCAGGCGCTCGCGCAGGCTTTGGTTGTCTTCACACTTGGCGCTGAATTCGGCCGGTTTGAGCACATCGCCGGGGGCCGCCAGGGTATCGCGGCCCAGCGCTTCTTGAACCAGCTGCAGCCATTCCAGCAGCGGCAGCAGGCTGTTGAGCGTCTCACCCAGTTGGCGCGAGAGCTGATCCCGAGCGCTGTCATTGAGCTGTCGCCAGGCCAGAAAATACACGCTGCCCTCTTCGTTGCTTGCCAGCCGCCGGTTAAGTGGGCGCAGGTAGGTGTCGATCTCCTCGCGGGTCTCTGCATTGCTCAAGTGGCGATAGCCGCTTTCATCACTCACCGGACAGACAAATTCCCCGGCGAGTAACCGCTCAAGCAGTGGGCCATGTTCGATCATACCGTCACCTCCTGCTGACGTTCCTGGAGCCGCTCGGCCAGGCGGCTTAGGCGCGGTTCAATACGTTTTAACACCCGCTTATTGGCGTTAGCGCTATCGCGGTCAATCAGGTAGCGATTGGCAAACAGCAGCAACACGTCGGACTCGGGGTTAGGGAACGCGCCGACGATGTGAATGCGGTTGCTGTCACAGGCGTCGAACAGTTTTTCGACGTTGTGGTAGGCCAGCGTGCCGATCTCATCAATCGGCCAGTGAATGGCGATATCCGCATCACCACGCAGCAGGCGGGTAAATGCGAGCAGGAATTTGCACAGAATCAGATAGGCCATGCCGTGGCTGGAGGACTCCAGCAGCTGGCGGTCGTTCTTGATCACCAGGTCCGTGCCGCCTTCGTTTAAGTGCAGCTCCAAACGCAGCAGGCTTTCAAAGCTGTACTGCTGGTCGCTGCGCAGCAAGTCGACCACGTCCGCCAGGGTGTTCAGGTAGTCGTCGCTGGGCAGTGTCTGGCCGGATTCGCGCCACTCTTTATAGCGCTGAGCGAACAGCTTCAGCGGCTCCCAGAAGCCCAGCTCATCGATGGTGGACTGAATACGCACTTCGGCTTTGGTGATGCCTTCCAGGCGCAGGTCGTCGGCGACTTCTTCCGAAAGCCGACGGCTCTGGGCGCTGATGCGGCGGTTCAAATCGCGGAATACGGTAAAGAACTTATCCAGGTCGTCGCTCAGGTTGCGGCCTTCCTGAATCAACTGCTGCTGTTGGTCTTCGAGCAGTTTGAGCATGTCGCGCAGTAGCGGCAGCTGTAGGCGCGGGTTGTCGCTTTGCAGCTTGCTGCGCTCGCTCTCTAGCGCTTCGGCAAAGCCGCTGCTGGCGTCCTTGATCAGTTGGCTTTCAACCTCCAGGCAGCCACGGCGCAGCTGTTCGATCAACTGGTGGCGATTGCCCAGCGCCTGGCGGGCGCGCTCAATGCGCTCGTCTACATCGCCAAGCGGTGCCGCCGGGGCCTGGCCGTCGGGCTCAATGGCGAGGCCTTCCAACTGTGTCAGCAGAGGCTTTAAGGCTTCCAGGCTGGCGTGTTCACTCTCGCGCTGCGTTTTAAGCGTACTTACTGTGCTTTGGTGGGTTTTGCGCGCGGCCTGAAAGTCGTTTTTCAAGCGCTCTTTATCGCGCTGAAGCTGCTGTTCAGTTTGCTCCAGCTCGGCCTCTTGGGTGACCAGCTGCGGCTTATGCTGCCCCCACTCCACGCGCATAAAGCGGGTGTATTCGGTAAGTTCATCCTGACGGGCGGCGGTAACGCGGATGCGCTCCTCCTGGCTTGCCAGCCGCGCCTTGGTATCTTTTAGCTTGGCGGGGTCAACGCCCTGTTCGGCCAGTTCCTGGCTGAAGGCCTCTTCCAGCTCCGCCCGTTGGCGCTGGTGTTCTGCGTTGGCGTCGCTTAACTGCTGCTTATACTGGCGCAGCTGAGCATCCAGGCTGTCCAGCTGGCTTTGGCCATCGGCTTTTAGCTCTAACAACTGGCTTTGATGGGTTTCACCCAGCGCGTTAAGGGCTTGCTGTTTCTCTTCACGCAGCTCAGCTTGTGCCTGCTCCTGGCGAGCTAACGCGGCCTGGTGCGTGGCACGGCGCTCCTGTTGATGCTTGGCGTGGCGCTCTTGCTGTTGGCGGCGCGCTTCAAGGGCAAACTCAACTTCCTGCTCGGCACGCTTATGGGCCATACGGCCTTTGTCTTGAGCTTCATCGGCTTTTTGGACGCGCTCGTTATGCTGTTTAAGCGCTTTCTCGGCCGCTTGGCACTCTGCCTGCACGCGCCGTTTGGCGCTATCCGCTTCTTCAATGGCGGCGAGCAGCGTGGCTTCGTCCTGGGCGTAATCGGGCAAGGCAATGGCCGAAAGATCCAGCGCCAGCCCAAACAGGTCATCGCTGCCGCCGTCGGCTAGTTGAGGTGCTAAATCGCGCCGCTCCAAAAGCTCCGGGGCAATCACTTTGCCTAACTGCTGCTCCCAACCGGGGCGGTGGTAGCGCAGAAAATGGCGCAGGCTGCCCTGTTCGGGGTCACGCTGCTGGTAGAGCGCGTAGCTGCGCTGTTCGGCGCGCTCAAGCTGTTGGCGAAGCTGAACCAGTTGCTGCTCGGCGTCGTCCCGGGCGCGGCGGTTACTTTCAAACTCGCGGCGCAGGCCGTCTAGCGTGGCGGCCGATGCGTTACGTTCTTGCTGGGCTTGATCCAGGCGCGCCTGGGCAAGCTCAGCATCAGAAGCTTCTTCAGCGGTTTGTGTTGAAAGTGAGAGCTGGGCTTTAAGCTCGGCCAGCTGCTCAACGCCCAGCTCAAGCTGGGCCTGATACTCGCCTTCCAGGCGTTGGCGCTCTTGCTGGTAGCGCTCGTTAAGCTGCTGTTCAGATTCCCACTGCTGCTCTCGGCGCAGGGCTTTCTCTTCCACCAGGGCATCAATCAGCTCTTGGGCTTCGCCGGTCTGGCGGGCCAGCGCCTCGGAAAGTTCACGCAGGCGCCCATCAAGCCGTGCCTGGCTCTCTTTTACCGCATCCTGCATCACATTTAGGTGGGCACGCAGCTGATCGCGCTGCTCGCGCCATTGGGGCAGCGCATTGATATCGCGCTCCAGGGCGGGCATATCCGCCTCGAAATAGTGCTCGTACTGGGTTTGCAGATCATTGAGGCGGCGCTGGGTCTGCTGTAAATCGCTGACCACTTCGCTGTGGCGATCGTTGAGTTTGTCCCGCGCCTGGGCGTAATCGCTTTCCCGCTGCTGAAAATCGCGCTGATGGCGGGCAAGCTCGGCGTCCACATCGGCCATGCGCCGCTCGGCCTGCTGGCGGTCATCTTCAAGCTGGGGCTTAAGCTGCCAGAGGGTGGCATCCAAATGGGCAAGCTCTCGATCAATCCCGGCAAGCCGGGCGAGCGACGCCTGCAATGGTTCCAGGCGCATGGATTGGCGCATCTGGGCAATCCATTCACGCGCCTTGGTGTTACGAATCCGTGTGACCGGCAGCTCAACGCCATCCTCTTCGAAAATCGCTGCCAGCATGGTTTTGAGGGTATCCATCTTGCCCTCTTTGGCATGCACCGCCGACACCAACTTTTCAATATGGCGAATGCGCCGCTCGGGTTTGACCAGGCTGAACTGCGCGGCGATCTGGCGCAGCTTGAGGCCATCGCGGCTATTGCCGTGCAGCTGGGTAAAGTCGTTCTGGATAACCGAGCGGAATTCAGACGTAGCACCGAGCTTAGGCGACACCGGCGTGCCGCTTCGGCGCAGGCCACTGGCCCACTGGGTGTAGTCGAGTGCGGCCACGCCCGCCTCGCTCTCCACCAGATAATCTTCCGGCTGATAAGGCCCACCCACAAAGCGATACTCCACCCCGCCTTCGGCTTTGCGGGTCAGCACCGCTTGGCAGATGTTGCCAGCCTCGCGGCGGTATTCATAAACGAGGTAGCTGTTGCGATGCGGCAGGTAAAACGCATCAAACTTCATGCGCGTTTTGGGCACCACCTTATTGGGTAGTTCGCCGTAAAACACCGGCACCAGGCGCTGAAGCGTGGTTTTACCCGAAGCGTTAGTGCCGCAAATATTGGTGTGGCCGTCCACACTGAGTTCAACCACGCCTTCCAGGTGGCCGTGAATCATCACGATGCGTAGCAGGTGGGCCATGCCGTGTCCTTGATCGATAGAAATTCGAAAGCGACTATCTTGCCAGACACGATGCAAAGCGACACCTACTGGATGACTCGACTCACCGATTCACTCTGCCAAACGCTTTATGTAATCATTAACCCACTAGCGACTTAAACGCTCAGCGATTACATTCACGCCCACGCTTCACTTTCATTGCAGGAAACCGCTATGCCCCGCTACCCCGAGCACCTTACCGGCGAAGGCCCGGTTAACCCCTTTCCGGGAATTAAAGTACTTGAACGCCGCCTGGGCCGAGCGATTCCTCATCAGTTGGGTTCCAACGAAGGGCTGGACATGCCTCATCAGGCGCTGCGCGAACACTTTGGTGATGCACTGGCGGCACACGCTTACGGCTATGGTGATGCCGAGGCGTTTGGCGTGCGTACCCGGTTAAGCGCCCAGCTGGGCACGCCTTTTGATCATTTGTTGGTTGATGCGGGTGCCGATAGCCTGATTGCGCTGGCACTACGCACTACCTGCGAGCCCGGCGCTACGGTGGTATGCACGGCGGGCACCTATCCCACGTTTGGCTACTTTGCGAAAGGCCAAGGCTGCCGCCTGATTGAACCTGGCTACCATGAAGCACCCGGCGTGCTGGCACCGGACCTGGAAGCGCTGGCCGCCGCCGCGCAACAGGAAAACGCCCGCCTCGTCTACCTGGCCAATCCGGATAACCCCAGCGGCCACCTGCACAGCGACAGCGCCATTATCAAACTGCGCAAGGCGCTGCCGGATACCTGCTGGCTGCTGTTGGATGAAGCCTATGGCGATTTTCGTGATGATGCGGGAAGCGCGTTTTCGGCTAACGCGCTGCCCGGCGTGATTCGCCTGCGCACGCTTTCCAAAGCCCATGGTTTGGCGGGGCTGCGCATTGGCTACGCCATTGCAGAACCGGCGGTGCTGGCCATGATGATGAAGGTGCGTATTCACTACGCGGTATCCGCGCTGACGCTGGCCGCCGCCGAAGTAGTGCTCGACCACCCTGAAGAAGTGAACCAGCACGTCGCTGATGTAAAAGCGCGCCGAGAGCAGTTGGCCGAGCACTTTCGCTCTTTAGGGGCCGACGTACTACCGAGCGCCACCAACTTTATCGGCATTCGCCTGCCCAGTGAGGAACTGGCCACCCACGTACATCAGCAACTTCTTTCAGAAGGTGTGTTGGTGGCACGGCTAGCGCACCCGGCGCTTTCCAACGTAATACGCATTACCGCCGTAGCGGACGCCTTGGTGCCGGGGCGGCTGGCGACACTTGAGCAGGCAATCGCCACATCGACTTGATTCAAACCTAAACCTCAATATACCTAATTACAGGGATAGCGGTAGACGAGCGCACTTGCTTAAATTCTACAGGCATGGAAGCGGAATTTATAAGTACCTCTCTTAACCGTTATCCCCGTTCTTCATACACCGCGATGATGAACCACGGGAACCCATTTGGAAGCCGTGTTTATGAATCGTTGTTATCGTATCGCCTGGAACCATCGCAAGGGTGTTTGGCAGGCCATCTCGGAGGCAGGAACGCCTCCCAAGGCACGGGGCAACGCGAGCCGCCTGGCCATTGGCACAGCACCGGCAGCAGCCGCGCTGGGGCTTTCACTTATCGTTTCCCCTGTGTACGCCGAGCTGCCCAGTGGTGGTGCGGTGGTGGCCGGCGAGGCGGCCTTCAGCCCGCAAGGCACCACGCTGACCATTGACCAAACCAGCCAGAACACGGCGATCAACTGGGAGCGTTTTTCCATTGGTGAAGGCCATCACGTTCACTTTAACCAGCCCAATGCTGATGCCGCCGCCCTAAACCGGGTCACCGGCAGCGAGGCATCCTCTATCCGCGGTGCGCTAAGCGCTAATGGCCGGGTATTTCTGGTTAACCCCAACGGCGTACATTTCTCTTCGACAGCGCGGGTGGATGTGGGGGCGCTGGTCGCCTCGACGCTGGATATTTCGACCGAAGACTTCATGGCTGGCAACTACACCTTCGAGGGCGGCAGCGGCAACGCGGTCATCAACGCCGGGAATATCACCAGCGTTGCCGGGGGCCATGTGGCGATGATCGCCGCCGAGATCATCAACACGGGCAGCATCGAAACGCCCCAGGGCAGTACCCTGATGGGCGCGGGTAGCCGCGTTACCCTGGACCTGGGCGGCCCGGTCAAGATTGAGGTGGAAGAAGCGCGCCTGGCCACCCACATCGAACAGGGCGGTGCGATTCGCGCCGACGGCGGCCTGGTGTACCTCACCGCCGGGGCGGCCAGCGACCTTACCGCCAGTGTGATTAACCACACCGGCATTACCCAGGCCCGCACCCTGGCCAGCGGCGAAGATGGCCAAATTATGCTGATGGGCGATATGCAATCAGGCCGTGTCGAAGTAGCAGGCACCCTGGACGCCTCGGCGCCGAAGGGCGGCAACGGCGGCTTTATTGAAACCTCGGCGGCCAGAATCAGTATTGCCGATGAGGTGCACGTGACAACCCACGCCGCCGATGGCGACACTGGCGAGTGGCTGATTGATCCCACCGACTTTTACGTCAACGCCGGTGGCGCCACGAAAACCGACAGCGGTATCGGCGCCGACACATTGAGCAGCAACCTGGCCACCACCAGCGTTACCCTGGCAACCGTGGCCACCGGGAGTGAGGACGGGGATATCCATATAAACGCCGCCATTAACTGGGATGCCGGCACCCGCCTCACCCTGGATGCCCACAACGATATCAATATCAACCAGTCCATTACCGCGCAAAACGGCACCTTGGCACTTTATGCTGTTGGCGATATCACCAGCGCCGGTGCCATTGACGTTGGTGTCTTCGACTTGGCCTACGGCTCCTGGCGACAAAACAGCGTCAACCTGCCCGCTTTCACAGCCCGTGACTTCCGCATTGAATACATCGCCAGTTTCCTACGCACATTGGGGGGCAGCGGCAGCGCTTCCGATCCTTATCAACTCACCGATGTCTACGGTTTGCAAGGCATGGCATCCCTTCGCCTGCTGGGCAATGACTTCGTACTAGTAAGCGATATCGATGCCAGCGGCACCGCTGGCTGGAATGCAGGAGCAGGCTTTGATCCCATTGGTGATATTAGCGGTTTTAGTAGCGGCTTCATCGGCAGCCTCGATGGCCGTGGCCATGTGGTCAGCGATCTCACCATCAAGCGGCCGAGGGAAAAGTACGTTGGCCTGTTCGGTGCCACCCACTTAGCCAGCCTGACCGGCATCGGTTTGGTCTCGGCAGATATTACAGGGGGGGAAAGAACGGGTGGCCTGGTGGGACTCCAAAGACGCAGCACCATCAGCGAAAGCCATGTCTCAGGTGACGTAACTGGCGGCGAAAATGTCGGCGGCCTCGTGGGAGAAAATCAGGATGGTTTTATCAGCCAAAGCTACGCCACCGGGGACGTAAGTGGCGCTTACGTTGTCGGCGGCCTCGTGGGAAACCTAAGCGGCACTATCAGCCAAAGCTATACTGCCAGCAATGTCGCTGGTAATGATCAGGTCGGCGGCCTAGCGGGGTCTAACAATGGTGGTTCTATCCGCCAAAGCTATGCCACCGGCGACGTGAGGGGTAATAAAGTGGTGGGCGGTCTGGTGGGGGCCAGCTGGAGCACCTTCAACACCATTGAAAACAGTTTTTTTGCCACTACCGATGCGGCAGGCGCCCCCATCAATCACGGTCTCGATCCGGTAGGTTTAAACGATCACGGCAGAAAGACCAACACCAGCGGCAAATCCCACACCGAGTTGCAACGGTTGTCAACCTTTGACAGTTGGGGCACGGATATCGACGCCGAAGGTGGCACCGGTAGCGTATGGCGTATCTATAAGGGTTTATACGATGGTTTCACCACTCCGCTGCTACGCGCTTTTCTAACACCACTGGACATGCGACCAGAATACGACGGCAGAGGTATACACCAGAGCAACATTGCCTCTGTGAATACTGAAAACTGGAACGCTGCGGATAAACACCATGTGCTGGGCGGCTCCTTGGGAACGGGCAGCACCTTGACCCTTACCGGCAGTGACACTACCGGGGAATATCTGGCGACCTCCGATGCCATCATTGGCGATTTCTTCTCCGACCAGCAGGGCTACGACCTGATCACCACCCGCGTGATCAGTGACAGTAACTTGACAACCGTTGGCGATATTGCACTGACCCATGGAGCAAGCTGGGACAACGGCACCCTTCGCATCGACACCGCTGGCGATATCATCCATATCGGCGCCATCAACGGCGGCGACAATAGTGTCTTTGACTTGGCCAGCGGCCACTGGCAGCAAACCAGCGCTAGCCTGCCCGTCTTCACCGCCAACGACTTTCGTCTTAAGGAAGACACCGCCAGTTTTCTACGCACACAAGGGGGCAGCGGCAACGCTATTGATCCTTATCAAATCATCAATGTCTACGGCTTGCAGGGCATAGCATCCCACCGCTTGCTAGGCAATGACTTCGTACTGGTGGGCGATATCGACGCCAGCGGTACCGCTGGCTGGAATGCAGGAGCAGGTTTCAATCCTATTGGTGATGCCGGCACCCCCTTCACCGGCCGCCTTGATGGCCAAGGCCAAGTGATCAGCGACCTCACCATCAACCGACCACAGGAAGATGATGTTGGACTGTTCAGTAGCACACGCTCAGCCCGCCTGACCGGTATCGGCTTGTCCGCGTCGGATATTACAGGGAGGCGAAGAACGGGTAGCTTGGTGGGATACAACAGTGGCTCTATCAGCCAAAGCTATGCCACCGGTGACGTAACGGGTGCTAGCCAAGTCGGCGCCGGAGGCCTAGTGGGGTACAACGTAGGCGGCACCATCAGCCAAAGCTATGCCACCGGCAACGTAACCAGCGCCCAGAGGGTTGGCGGCTTGGTGGGATATAACAAAGACGGTACCATCAGTCAAAGCTATGCCACTGGTGACGTAACTGGCTATTCCATGATTGGCGGTATGGTGGGATACGACGAAGGCACCATCAGCCAAAGCTACGCCACCGGCAACGTTAGCGGCACTGATGATGTCGGCGGCCTAGTGGGCTTCCTGGTTGGTTCAGGTGTTCCTAGCACTAGCGGCACCATCAATCAAAGCTATGCCACCGGGGACGTGAGCGGTGATAAAGACGTCGGCGGTCTAGCGGGAACAAATTTTACCGGCACTATCAGTCAAAGCTATGCTACTGGTGACGTGCGCGGTGATGAAAATGTCGGCGGCCTGACAGGACTCAGCGCCGGTATCATTCGTCAAAGCTATGCCACTGGCGACGTAACCGGCTCACAAAATATCGGAGGCCTGCTAGGAAAAAACGCCAGTACCGGCACCATTGAAAACAGTTTTTTTGCGACTACGGATGCAGCAGGCACCCCCATCAATCACGGTTTCAATCCGGTAGGTTTAAACGATGGAGGCCGAAAGACCAACGACAGCGGCAAAACCCTCGCCGAGCTGCAAGAGTTGGCAACCTTTGTCAGTTGGGGCACGGATATAGACGCCGAAGGCGGCACCGGTAGCGTATGGCGCCTTTACGAAGACCATAGTACCCCGTTGTTGCGCAGCTTCCTGACCACACTTGATATAAACCCAGTTGATGCCACAGTGACCTACAATGGCGCCAACCAAATCGGTCCCAGTATCTGGCGCGCAGAGGCTCACCATGATGCCAGCTTGATACTCGGCACGGGGATTGTCTCGGGCGGCGGCAGGGATGCGGGCGACCATGCAGTGGCAATGAAAGGACTGTACTCATCCCAACAAGGTTACGACCTGATTCAGAACAACGGCACCCTGACCGTCCAGCGCCGCCCCGTAACCGTTGCCGCTGACCATCACCACCTAATTGACAATAACCCTGCTCTTCGACTGACATGGCAAACGGATTGTGGAGCATTTAGCGCCCATTGCGGCCTCGTCGAAGGGGAACTTCTCGCAGGCCAGCTCGAACATGATGCGGGAAACGGAGCAGGCCAATATACGGTCCAGCAAGGCACGGTCACGGACAGCAACAATCCCAATTACGCGATCACCTTCGAGCCTGGTGAGCTAGTGATAGCACCAGAACCAATGCCTGAGATATCACTTCCTGTAAATAAGTTATCGTCCAACATGATATGGGCGATGCTGCCCCGCGACCCCCACGACAGCCGTACAAAAGAGCTGCTGACTCAGCAGCTACAGCAGCAGACAGCAACCGTTAGCGTAGAAGGTCATGGAATTCAGCTTGAGGATCAAGGGCAATAGGGTGTGCAGCAAGCAACTCGGCGGGCGCTTTTGCGGGATCAAGTAAAGCGCCTTGCCAAGTAGTCGATCAGAAATAACACGTGGAGCCCTTGGCATAAGGGGCACCCATTGATTGCCAGCGTAAAAACGTATAGGGAATACAGAATGAAACAGCATGGCTTAGGGGCTTGTACTCGCTCCCCCTTTTCACCCGCCAACCGATGGAATGAAACGCTTTTGCTTTGCACTGGCCTGCTAATGAGCAGTGGTGTTTTCGCTCAGCTACCGCCCGATGCAGGGCAGATACTGCAACAAAACGAGCCCCCCACTGCCAGCCCTCAATCTTCAACGGTGCCGTTAAACCTCCAGGGGCAACCACTTTCTGAGGTTGCCCCGGGTGGGCAACACATCAGCCTGAACGATATTCGCTTTAGCGGTAATAGTCGCTTCACCAGCAGCGAACTTCTCCTGCTCGTTCAAAACCAGATAAATCGCCCACAGGATCTGGCGGGCATCCAGGCAATGGCTAATCACATCAGCCAGTATTACCGCGATAACGGCTACCCGTTTGCACAAGCCCTTATCCCTGCGCAATCCTTGGCTAATGGCATACTTGAACTTCAGGTCGTTGAAGGGCGCTATGGCCAAGTGACGGCGACCAGCGATGACCCAACGTTAGCGGCAGCGACCACTCCTTGGTTGTCTGCTTTACGAACAGGCACTCCCATTGAGTCGGCGTCCCTGGAGCGAAGCATGCTGCTACTGGGTGATTTACCCGGTATAGCGATTACCCCCGTTATGCGGCCAGGCACCCGTCAAGGTGACGGCGATCTGGAGGTTCACGTAAATAGTCGTCAGCGTGTCATGGGGAGTATTGGAGCGGACAACCACGGTAGCCGTTTTTCCGGGGAATACCGGGGTAGAGCAAGCCTTTCAGCCTACCATTTGGCGACGATGGGCGATGAGTTAAGCCTTACCAGCCTTTATTCCAACGAGCATACCTGGCTAGGCGATTTACGTTATTCAACTCCTTTGGGCGCCCGGGGTATACGGGGTGAGCTCGGTTATGCCTATACCGATTATACGCTTGGTGAAGGCTTTGAAGGGTATACCGGCACCGCAGACGTTTATTCGGTGGGCGTCTATTATCCCCTCGTGCGCAGCCAACAATCCAATGTGTCATTAAGCGCCCGGTATCTCTATAAAGACTTGCACGATGATATTGATCTCTTTAACTATCGCCGAGCCACTAGCAGCCATGGCTTGCCGTTGGGTATACGCTTTGATCATCGGGATACGTTAGGTGCGGGGGGCGTTACCTACGGCTCCGTGGCGCTAACCCCTGGCACACTTTCCCAAACACAAACTGAGTTGGAAGATTCCGACTACGGCTTTACTTACGTCACTCTGGATGTCGCCCGAATTCAAGCGCTAGGCAGTGGTTTTGAACTATATGGCCGCATTAATGCTCAGTGGACAGACATTGACAGTATTGACGGCTCGGAACGTTTTTTCTTGGGAGGGCCGTATGGCGTGCGCGCTTACCCCGTTGGCGAAGGGTCGGATAGTCGTGGCTGGCTAGCTCAATTAGAGGGACGTTACCATGTAGGCAACGGCATGGCGCCGTATGTATTCGTAGACGGTGGACGCACTCTTGGAGGCGGTAATGATGATGACGCACGGTCGCTTGCGGGCGCCGGTATCGGGCTGCGTTACCAACATGAACGCATCAGCCTGAATGTTAGTAGCGCATGGAAGCTGGAGGGTGGCGATGCCCAGGCGGATAACCACCAGCGCACCCCTACCCTTTGGGCGTCAACCAGCTATCGTTTTTAATTATTCAACACACGATGGCAAGGCGTGGAGACTGTTTAAGCCTTGCCAGCCTGCCCCCTATTCGGCATCCGTACTACCAGGCGAGTAATACCTGGGCGCGAGAAAACCCATAACTGTCCTGACTGCCCCCTGGCACGAATCTGCATACTTTGGATACCGACGCTAAAGCCTGCATCTTTTACTAGCGACATATCAAAGCCAATGCCATCGTCTTCAATCGCCAAGAAGAGGTTATGTGTATTTTGGCGCAGGGTAATACGCGCCACTTTTGCTCGGCTATGCTTGATAATGTTGGTAAGTGCTTCTTCCATAATTCGTGCCAGCGCCATGCACCGTTCTTCAGTGGGTGGCTGGTGCCATTGGGTCGGAATACTCCAAATTAAGCGCATGTCCAGTTCATCAAATAATGTGCTGTAACGCTGCCTAATAGGGGCTATCCATGGCCCTGGCGCTGATGAGGCAGGCTGTGAAGAGGTAAACGCGTTATCAATAATATGCCGAAGATCGTTACGCAACAGCTTGAGCGTTGCGAGTGCAATTCGATGTATTTTGGTATTATCCAGGGAAGCGCTTTGATGCCTTTCCATACGCGCAATGGCACTTACCAGCGAACTTCCCAAGCCGTCGTGAAGCTCACGCCCTAATCTTAAGCGTTCGTGCAGTTTCGAGTTAGCAATACGCAAACGTTGCTGCTCATTCATTTGCGTTTGTAACGTTTGACGCGCTGCTTCTATTTCACTCTCTAACTCTGTGTTGAATGATGTTAGCCGCCGAATGGTGCGTCGGCTAAACAGCGTCATCACTATTGCCATACATAAAGCGGCAGGTAACGTAGCATAAGGAGCCCAAATGGTGGGTTCTTCGCTCCTGGCAGGGGAGAAAATAAGGGAAAGGTCATGAAGCATAATCATGACAAAAATAATTAAGGTAATACAAACAATGACCCGTTCAGTACGGGGGTTTGAAACGGTAAAGATAATAAACTGGATAAATACACTTAACAGTAGAATAGCAAACAGCAGAAACACGGCCACATCAACAATAGACCTCAATGAGGGGCTCGGCACATAGAGTAGCGCCATACTAGCGATTGCGACACATCCCCACAGGCTAAATTCCAAGCGCGGTGATCGGCGCTCGGCAAACCTCCATAGCAACATGCAAAAGCAGGCAACATAAAATACAAAGGCAATGTGGCTAATTTTTAATATGGCGAGGGTATCTGGTAATGGCCAAGGGTCCTGTAACTGTAAAACGCCATAAAAAAGCACCCAAGCTAAATTAACAGCGCCATACCAGAAAAACACACTTAGCTGCCGGTTCTTTATCCAAACGACCAAGCTTGCCAAACCAAATGCGAATGAAACCGTAATACTCATCCAGGGAATACGCAGTTTGCTCCATAGCCACGCATTATAAAGAGGCATGGCTTCATGGTAAGGCGCAATCACTACACTACCCAGCCCCGCGGGTATACGCTGCGGTATACCTTTTACATAAACATGCAGCGTATTCAGTGTATCGGCATGGCGATCAGCGTCTGTTAATATCCAATGACGCGGGGTATTGATTCCTTGGGTCAATGGTTCGCTCAAGGATACATCACGATGCAATAACTGGTTATTGACGTAGATGGCACCGGCGGTATTCAAATAGCTGACCACCAGTGTTAAAGGATCATCCAACCGCCCCCTTTGAAAACAATCCGCTCGAAACGTCACCCGATACAAGGCCCACCCCTGATAATCAGGCCAGCGCTCATACCAGCTAAAGTCGGGTAGGCGAACGTCACTCCATGCATCGTCTGGCGTATGTGTGGGAACGGGTATAGAAGAGACCTTGGCGACTTGGGCGCTAACAATAGCTTCATTACACGAGTGCGGAGCGGCAAATAGCGGTGAAGAAACCAGACTCAATATTACGAGAGTAGCCCCAAGGAACGCGCGGTAGTAACTGCAGAAACACGGTTGCATACAGTAAGCTTTTGATAAATATTTTTTATATGGCTTTCGACAGTATACTTGGAAATGCAAAGGTGCTCACTAATTTCCCTATTGCTCATGCCCTCTGAGACGAGTTGTAAAATACCTATTTGCCGTGAGGTTAGTGACTCATGGTTTTCCGGTGCGGGAATTAAGCCGTTTCCATTATGACTCTCTTTCCCTGCTCCTGGGCTTTCATCAAGGGGCAGGATGTTTTCAATGATACTTCTCGCTAGAAAAGGGTCAATCGGTGCCCCACCGCGCATTACACAGCGAATTGAAAGCATGATTTCCAGGTCATCCCGTTCTTTGAGTAAATAGCCATTGGCGCCTGCTATCAGCGCCCCCAAAATAGCGTCCTGGCTGCTCATTCCCGAAATAACCAAAATTAACATGGCAGGATTATGCTGACGAAAGCGTGAAATTACTTCAATGCCACTGCCATCAGGCAGGCCAAGATCCACAAGCGCTAAAGAGGGAATTTGATCAGAGAGATACTCCAGAGCACTTTTCACACAATCGACATGATCAATAACTGATTCATGATAGCCAATATCGCGCAAAATACGTGCTGAGCGTAAATGCATTTCTGGCTCATCTTCGACCAACAACACCGGCATGGGTAGCAACTGCTCACTGGTTGTCATGACGTGCTATCCTCGATACGCGGCGGGCAATCTGTCCCCCATTATTGCGTGATTACTTGTTCAATGCATCCCTGAAAACAGTGATTTTGAGCCCAAAGTAATGGCGCTGTAGGCGCCCCGCTCACTCTTTATATTGCACGGGCGTTAGCCAGTGCTTAAACGCTTCAAGCTCGCCCTGCACCGCTTGGCGATAGAGGTGCTGTAGCCTGCCCGTGACGCTATCAGAACTGATCGATTCACCCCGCTTCGACGCTCCTGCGCGTCCGCCGATATAACGTCCGTCCAACTCACGCAGCGGGAGTATTTCCGCGGCGGTGCCGGTTAAAAAAGCCTCATCGGCGGTATACAGCTCATCGCGAGTAATTCTGCGCTCACGCACCTCAATACCCAGTACCTGTTGCGCTAGCTGAATCACGCTATCCCGGGTAATTCCCTGCAGGCACGACGTCACCTCGGGCGTGTGCAGTACGCCGTCGCGCAGCAGGAAGACGTTAGCCGCCGAGGCTTCGGCTACATAGCCCTCGGGGTCAAGCATGATGGTTTCATCAAAACCGGCTTTCACAGCGGTATTGAGCGCCAGCATTGAGTTGACGTAGTGGCCGCTGGTCTTGGCGCGACACAGGCTGATATTCACATGATGGCGTGCCCAGGAAGACGTTAGCGCACGCAGCCCGTGGGTGGCGGCCTGGGGTGAGATATACGGGCCTAAATCCCAGGCGGCCACCATCACATGGGTGGTCAGTCCCTGGGCGCGAAGCCCCAGGCCTTCTGCGCCTGAAAACACGGTGGGTTTCAAGTAGGCATTGCTCAAGCCGTTTTTACTCAGACACTCGCGCTGGGCGGTGATTATTTCCGCTTCGCTAAACGGCAGTGGGACATCCAGCGCATGGGCGCTTTCCGCCAGGCGGCGCGTGTGTTCTGCCACCCGAAAAAGATGCGTACCGGTCGCGCCAGCGTAGGCGCGCACACCTTCAAAACAGCCCATGCCGTAATGCAGGGTATGGGTAAACAAATGCACCTTGGCCTCGCGCCATTCACGCCATTCACCGTCCTGCCAAATCCAGCCGTCGCGATCATAAAGCGGTGTCATGCATGCTCTCCCATTGTTGGCGCCAGCCATCGATCAGAACCTGCTGGTGCGGCTGCAAGGCCTGATAGCCCCAGGCAGCGATTTCATCATTCTGCGGATCGGGTACGCCAAGCGCGCTGCCCGCCAGGGTTTGGATAACGGCATGGCCACATAGCGGAACGTAGCCTTCTGAATAGCCGCCTTCGTGCACAAAGACGAGCTTACCTGCGCAGCAGCGCTCGGCAAGCACTTTAAGCTGGGCCGTCATGCGCGCGAAGGCGGCGCTGTTGAGCAGCATTTTGCCCAGCGGGTCCTTGGCGCAGGCGTCATAGCCACAGGCCACTACGATTAAATCCGGCGCGAAGACTTCGAGCGCTGGCAAAATAAGCCTTTCCATCGCGTATTCATAAGCCCCCAGGCCACAGCCGGGAGGCAGCGGCAGATTGAGGTTGGCACCCACACCGGCCCCTTCGCCCTGCTCCGCAAAGTGGCCGGTTTCCAGCGGATAATTTGCCGCCTGGTGAACTGAGACTGTTAACACGTCAGGCTCGGTATAAAACGCCGCCTGCTGGCCATTGCCGTGATGAACATCCCAGTCAAGAATTGCCACCCGCTGCGCCTGGCCTAGGGTACGTGCGCGCATGACCGCAACCGGAATATTGCCTAATAGGCAGAACCCCCGCCCCTGATCCGCTTCCGCGTGATGCCCCGGCGGGCGGCACAACGCATAGGCATTGTTGACCTGCCCTAGCGCCACGGCTTCTACCGCTGCGATAGCCAGCCCCGCCGATTGGCGAGCGGCGGCCCAACTGCCCGGCATAAACGGGGCACAGTCTCCGCCGTTACCGCCCTGCGCCTGGTCGCCTGCCTGCAGTGCCTCTAAATAGCGCGGGGTGTGAAAACGCAGCAGGTCATCCAGGCTGGCCGCCGGCGGTTTGACCACGTGGAGTTCGTCGATCAAACCGCTGACTTCCAGAATGTTTTTAAGCCGCCGCTTGCTCTCCGGGCTTTCCGAGGCGGCCTGGGGCTGCAAAAACTCACCGGGGGCAGAAAACACCCCAATCGCGCCCTGGTCATGCCAAAAGCAGCGCTCATGCCAGTAAAAGCCAGTTGTGCTCATGACGCAAAGCCCTGCATAAAGGCAGCCAGGTTGGCGCTGAGATGCTCGGTCGGATAGCCACCTTCCTGAATAATCACCGTGGGCAGCGCCAGCGCCGCCAAACGCTTGCCGACCTCAATAAACACGTCGGTCTCCACCTTCAGCCCCGCTAGCGGGTCATCCTTATGGGCATCCAGACCTAGCGCGACGACCACGGCTTCGGGCTCATAGCGCTGCAGGTGATCTATCAAGACGGCGAGGGCGTCTAGATACACCTCGCCATCGCTGCCAACAGGCAACGGTAAATTGACGTTGGCATCGACACCCTCATCGCTGCCCTCTTCATCAGTACCACCCCAGAAGAACGGATAGAAGTCGCTGGGGTCAGCGTGTAGCGAACCGGTCCATACATCGCTTCTTGAGTAAAAGATATCCTGGGTGCCGTTTCCGTGATGGAGATCCACATCAATGATGGCCACTTTGGCATAGCGCTCGCGCAGTACGGTAGCGGCAAGCCCGGCATTGTTTAACAGACAAAACCCACCAGCGCGCTCCGGCCCTGCATGATGGCCTGGCGGGCGGCACAACGCGTACGCGCTGGGCGCGCCGTTCAGCACTTCTTCTGCCGCGGCTTCAGCGGTGGCCGCCGAGGCCAGCGCGCCACGAAAGCTGGTCGCGCTTAGCGGGCAGGCCATATCGTGCAGGTGCCACCCTGCCTGGCCAATCGGGTGGCGCGGGTAGTGATGACCACCGCCGCAAGGATGAATATTGGGGGCGACGAACTCTGCGGCATTGGGAAGCTCCTGCCAGCGCGCGTAGATAGTATCGAGAAAGTGCAGATAGCGCGGCGTATGAATCTGCTCCAGGCGCTTGCGCAAAGTGGGCGAATCGGCATCAAAAGGTTCGCTCAGCGTAAGGCCTACGCTTGCCAAGCCCTGGGTAAGCAGCTCGGCACGCACCGGGCCTTCCGGTGAAGGCACAGGCTGGCCGCGTAGCAGAAAGGTCGGCGGCGCATGGTAGGCCTGATCGGGGTGGTAAAAGCATTTCATAATGAGTTCGCAATCCTTGGCAGCCCGTTAGAGTAAAGAAGGAATCCAGGTGGATAGCGCTGGAAAAGCGGCAAGCAGCACGATCACCACAATAAACGATACGTAAAACGGCAGTGACGCCACGATAGCCCGCTCATAGGGCACTTCGGCTATGCGTGCAGCGGTCATCAGGGTCATGCCTACCGGCGGCGTCACGTTGGAGATATTGAGTACCACAATCATTAGAATCGCGAAGTGCAGTGGGTCAAAACCTAACTGCAGCATGGCAGGTACCAACACCGGAGCAATCACTACCAGCGCGGGCAGCACATCCATTACCGTACCAATTATCAAGAGTAGCAGGCAGACCAGCATCAGCTGCACAAAGGCGACATCGCTAAAGGTAGTAATCATGCTGGCAGCGTCTCGGGCAATCCCCGATCGGGTGACGAACCAGCCCAGCACGGCGGAGGTCGCGAGTAGAAAAAACACCACGCCAGAGAAGCGCACCGTGGTCACCAGGGCGTCCCATATCTTGCGCCAGGTAAGATTGCGGTAGAACACCACGCCAATCACGATGGCATACACTGCCGCAAAGCCGGATGCTTCGGTAATCGTGGTGAGCCCCGAAAGAATACCGCCCAGAATAATCAGCGGCACCACCATCGCCGGTAGCGCGACCAGCAGCGCCACTATCGCGGCCTTAAAGGGAGTGGGCGCCTGTTTAGGGTAGCCGCGTTTCCAGGCCAGAAAAAAGCTCACCCCAAGTAGCGCCAACGCCATCAATAGGCCGGGGATAATGCCGCCCGCAAACAGGTCGATCACCGATATATCGCGCAGCAGCGTGGCGTAAACCACCATGACCACACTCGGCGGAATGATCGGCCCGATAATTGATGAGCAGGCGGTAACCGCGGCGGCATACTCGGCGTCGTAGCCTTGCTTTTTCATCTCGGGGATCATGATTTTGCCGATCGCGACGGTATCGGTTACGGCCGCGCCCGTGAGGCCTGCAAAAAACACCGATACCGAAATATTGACGTGGGAAAGCGATCCACGCACCCGGCCAAACAGCGCATTGTTAAAGGCGATCAGCTTATGGGTGAGCCCGCCCTGGTTCATCAGCTCAGCGGTAAAGATAAAGTACGGCACGGCAATCAGCAGAAAGCCGGAAACGCCGGAGAACATACGGTCCGCGATAATTCCCAGCATGCGCTCGCCACCCAGCGCAAAGCCGCCCGCCAAGCCCGACATCGCCATGACCACCGCCACCCCAATAAACAACAGCAGCACGAAGACTAAAATTGCAGGGGTCATGAGCGGCTCTCCCCGTCATTGGTTTCAATGAGCTCATCAATCATGGCGCGCTCATCTATAAAGTGCTCCAACAAGGCAAAGCCGTGCACCAGGTGCAAGAGCATAATGACGCCGCTGATAGGCACTACGACGGCGGTGAACTTACTCGGAATGCGAATCTGGTCGGAGACCATGTACACCTGAGTCGCGTTGGTGAAGTAGCCCCAGCCATACCAGACCAACATCAGCGCAAACAAGCCGATAACGGCCAGACAAAGCCCCGCCGCCACCTGCACCATGATTTTGGGCAAACTACGTACCAGCAGCGTCATTGCCACGTGTTCGCCATAGCGCAGTGAGATGGTCATGGAGAGAAAACCTATCCACGGCAAAAACAGCCGCGCCAGCGAATATGTCCAGCTCAGCGTGCTGCCGGTGAATAGCTTGTAAACAAACGCGGTAAAAGAGATGCCCAGCATGGCGAGAATACAGCCAATGCACAGCACGATCGCCACCTGATTGACGCTATCGCTTAGGCGGCGCAACGAGTGTAAAACGCCCATGATGATTCCTCACGCTGGGGCATACCCGCTCCCCAGCGTTTATCCGTCGCTAACCGTTATTGGGCCTGGTTTTATTGACCATAAACGCGCATATCGTCACTCGCCAGCTGCTGGCCGACCTGCTCGACTTCATCAAGCAGCCCCTGCACGCGGGCGCTATCCATGCCGAAATCATCAACAATCCACGCCTGCCAAGCCGGGCGGGCAATCTCGGCCATACGTTCGCGTTCGGCATCGGGCATCAGGTAGCAGGCTTCAAAGCGCTCACAGGATTCCACCCAGCTGGCCGTTGCCAAAGCACCCGACATGCCATGGCTTAGCTGAATCGCTTCGCGGGCAGAGCTGATCAGCGCCTGTTGATGGCTTTCCGGCAGCGTCTGGTACCAGGACTCACTAACCATCCAGGGCGCGCTGTTATACACATGCCCGGTGAGCGTGGTGTAGTCCGTTACGGCATCGAAGTTGAAGGTGGTATTGAGCACAGGCGCGTTGAACTGGCCATCGGCAAGGCCGGTTTCGAGCGCAGTAATCAGTTCGCCCCAGGGCAAAGGCGTTGCGGAAGCGCCTAGTGAACGCATGATCGCCACGTGAGCGGGGTTCTCTTCGGTGCGAATATTCAGCCCTTCCAGGTCTTCAAGCGTTTCGATCAAATGGACGTTATTAGTAAACGCAACGAAACCGCCGCCGTCATCAAAGGTTCCCAGATAGCGCATGTTGGCCGCATCGACGGTGCCGGACATGAAGTCGGCAAACCACTCGCTGTCAAAGAAGGTCCACGCCTGACGCCAGCTGGTAAACAAAAACGGGGCGGTGACCGCTTGATAGTCACCATAAAAAGAGGACATGGCCCCGGCTGACATGATGGTCGACTGAAGCGTGCGGCCCGCCTGCACTTCAGAGCCGTTTTCCACTTCAGAACCCAGCTGCCCACCGCCGAAAATGGTGACTTCCAGATCGCCGTCGGTACGTGCTTCCACAAGGTTTTTGAAGTGCACCAGCGCCGGATAAATTTCGTTATTACTCATATCCTCCGGGATCTGGGTGGCAATCACCATTTCATACGATTGGGCTTGAGCGTTGGCACTGGCAATCGCCAACGGAAGTGCTGCCAGAGCAGCCAAGAGCAAAGATTGATTAGCGTTCATAACACACCTCGTTTTGATTATTGGTTGGTCTTCGTTATGAGTGACGTCTTAAGTTATTTTTTAGTGATGGCATGATTGTATTTATTTTTGCCATCTCTGCTTGCCCGCCTGTTTACGTTGTCTTTTTAGCCTGTCTGGTCAGGCAGCGACTCCCATACCTCAATAGCGGCGGCCAGGTCTTCAAGCGATGCGCCGACCGATTTAAACAGCGTGATGGTGTCATCAGAGGCTCGACCGGACTTAGCACCAGAGAGCACCTCGGCTAACTCAGCCTGAATATCTTCAAAGCGGAAGGCCCCCTCATCAATGGCCTGAAGAATATCGCCCGCTTCGCCCTGGGCACCGGCGTAGGTGTCCACAAACACCGCCGCACGGCGCAGGCATTCGGCATCCGTTTCGCGCATTTGCGGCCGGAAGGCGCCAATCAAATCCAGATGCGTACCGGGGGTTAACCATTCGCCTTTAATCAACGGCTGGGTTGAAAGCATCACGCAGCTGACGATATCGGCTTGCGCTACGGCCACGGCCAAGTCGTCAACCACTTCGGTGGTAAAGCGCGTGGCGTACGCCTGGGCGATCGCTTCGGCCTTGCTGGCGTTACGCCCCCAGATCATTACCCGCTTAATAGGCCTGACGCTGGCGTGGGCTTCGATCACCATGGGCGCCAGCTTGCCCGTGCCTACCACCAGCAGCGTTTCGGCAGACTCTTTGGCTAACGCCTGAGCCGCTAATGCGGAAGCGGCCGCCGTACGTCGCCGCGTGAGCTCGCTACCATCGATACAGGCAAGCGGCTGGCCGTGTTTGCCTTCGCTGAGAAGATAAAGCCCTGAAATCGCCGGTACGCCATGGTCTGCGTTTTGCGGAAACACATTGACCATTTTGACGCCAATATAGCCAGCGGCTTCCCAGGCAGGCATCAGCAGCATGGTGGCTTCGCCATCGGGCCGGTGCATAGCGTGGTGATGGCGCGGCGGTGACTCAACCCCCTTCACAAACGTTGCATGCAGTCGACTAATCAGCCCTTCCCAAGAGAGGTGGCAAGCCACCTCTTCAGCAGAAACAACCCGCATATCAAGCCTCCGGCAGTGCGGCGACCACCATGATTTCGACTTTCCATTCAGGCTTGGCAAGCTTTGCTTCAAGCGCGGCACGCACGGGTGGACGTCCTGGCACGACCCAGGCATCCCAGGCAGCGTTCATTTGGTCAAATTCCGCCATGCTGGTGACCCAGACTTGCGCTGAAATAAGGTGCTGCTTGGAAGTACCCGCCTGCTCCAGCAGCTGATCGATACGCGTTAGCACCTGTTCGGTCTGGCCACGCATATCGGCGCTGGCATCGCCCGGCACCTGGCCCGCGAGATACACGGTACCGTTATGAATAGCCACTTGGCTCATACGCGCATTGCTGTCTTGATAGGTAACGCTCATAGAGTTTCTCCAGAAAATAATAGGATCCATTTGAGACTACGATGTTGCCAGGCAACTCGCTTGCCCCAAACTCCGACAGTTTTGCCCGTAAATCAGGTAAGTCACAAGAAGTGATAAACAAGAGATAAAAGAAGGGGGAAGCCTAGCGGTCTGATGAAGGGGCAATATCAAAGTGGCGGCGATAAGCGCGCGAAAAACTGCCTTGATCACGAAAGCCCACCAGCATAGCGATGTGGCCCAGGCTCAAGACGCTGTGCCTTGCCAGGGTGCGGGCATGCTCCAAACGCCGCCGCTGCACGTAGGTCAAGGGCGTAACGCCGGTCAGCTCGCGAAAGCAGGCGTGAAAATGCCCAGGGCTCAGCGCACACAGGGCGGCCAGCTGCTCGACCCGAATATCATCGGCTAAATGCTGGTCCAGCCAGGCGTCAAGGCGCTCCAAATCAAGTCGTTCACTGACACACCGCGTGCCTAACTGGGCAACGGCTGAGACGGGTTCATCCTGCAAATACATGGTCAGCGCGCGCAGTAGCAAAATGGCGATTTCATTTTGCAGCCCAGGACACTGCTCAAGCTGATTTGCCAGCGCGTGGGTAAGCTGGTTTAAAGCCGGCGGGATGGTGAAGAAGCGCGGTTTATCAAATAGCCGCTCGATGTCATCGCCCTTTTCAAGGCTAGCTAATTGGGCAACCGGAATATCCAGCACCAGGGTACGGTTACTGCCATCGCCTTCATATTCATGATGTCGTGAAGAAGGAATCAAACAGCCACGGCGTGCGGTAACACGCTCTCCCTGCCCTTCCATGGCAAGCTCTGTCACCCCGCTGGTTGCCAGAATCAGCTGATGAAAATCATGCGAGTGAGCCACATGCTCAGATGCCAGGTTTCGGCTTTGCAGCTCAAAACGGGTCATGGCAATCGCCTTTCTTATTGGAATCTATCTTTGCACTATAAAACGACCAGCAGCGAAAAAGCGAGCCAGCGAAGATGGCGCTAAAGGGCGGCACTGGGTCATTGAGGCCGCCTTGGCCTAACCACTAAACCCTACATACCAGATCACGAAAGGCACCGCCGCCAGAAATAGCGTAGATATCATGGCGAGCAGCCCGTCCCTGGTCAGAAGCCCGGCCGCGAAGCAGGCGATGGCGGCGGAGGCTATCGAACCGGATGTGGGGATGACTTCCATAAACGGCATAAAGGGCGTCACGGCCAAAATAACGGCGAGCGGCAGATATAACCAAGGCGGCTTGACGAAAAACACTAGGCGCGGCTTGAGAAAACGCTCGACGAAATGAACCGGCTTGCGCAGCCAGTTAATCCCCTTGCAGAGCTTGCTGGTCGACAGGTTTTTACGTGAAACGAAACTTGGCAGCCAGAGACAATCCCGCCCCAGAATTAACTGTGCCACGAGGATAAACTCGATGGCCGCAACGATCGCAGTGACTCCCGGTATAGAACTTGCCGGAGACGTCGAAATAAGGGCAAACATTAGCATCAGTGATGCAAAGGAGTGTGGGCCGAGTTCTTCCACAAGCGACCCGATCGTTACTTTTTTCCCTTGAACCGAGTGTTCTAAGTGATCAAGCACCTCGCTGAGCGCCCGCGTTGTGTTTTCGGCCATTATTTGAGCTCCCTGCTCGCCATAAAGCCTTTCAGGCAATAAATAAAGCACCTGCATCCATGGCATCTGAATAGCCGCCTGAAACACCTGTGCCGACACTGTCGAGTGTAGTCCAGATTGGTGTATTCAAATATTGAGTGCCGCACTAATGCTAATGCGAGCCAATACCGCAAAGCGCTATGGAGACGTTGGGAACGCCAAAACCAAAAAAGGGCCTAGCGATGAACGCTAAGCCCTAAAATTTGGTGCCGGTGGCCAGACTCGAACTGGCACACCCGTAAAGGCGGCGGATTTTGAATCCGCTGCGTCTACCAATTCCGCCACACCGGCAATGGATGCGCATTATACGGAGATAACCCTTGAGGTCAATCACATTGACTGACTTTATCTAGCGAAGGGGGTATCCTATGCCGCCTGTTTGACCACTGTTAAGAGCCAACCCATGCAGCGCGCGGACTTTTATTTCGAGCTACCCGATGAGCTGATTGCTCGCTACCCTTCTGAGCAGCGCAGCGACTGCCGTTTGCTGTGCGTGGATGGTCAGAGCGGCGCGCTTGAGCATCGCCAGTTTACGGATCTTCTTGAGCGCCTAAATCCCGGCGATTTGCTGGTATTTAACGATACCCGGGTGATCCCCGCCCGCCTGCACGGCCATAAAGCCAGCGGCGGCAAGGTAGAGATGCTGCTTGAGCGCCCGCTGGATAGCCATCGGGGCCTGGCGCATATCCGCTCGAGCAAATCGCCCAAGCCCGGCACCGAGCTGATTTTTGAAGGTGATATTCACGCCGTGGTAGAAGGCCGCCGCGATGCGCTGTTTGAGCTACGCTTTTTGGGTGATACGCCGATGATCGCGCTATTAGAGCAGCACGGCCATATGCCGTTGCCGCCCTATATCACCCGGGAAGACGAGCTCAGCGACCGCGAGCGTTACCAAACCGTTTACGCCCGCCGCGATGGCGCCGTGGCCGCCCCCACGGCGGGCCTGCATTTTGATCAGCCGCTGCTGGATGCCCTGGCTGAAAAAGGCATCAACAGCGCGTTTGTCACTCTGCACGTGGGCGCGGGCACCTTTCAGCCGGTGCGGGTGGACAATATTCTTGAACACCATATGCACAGCGAGTGGATTGAGGTGTCGGAAGCCACCTGTCAGCAGGTGCGCGAGACGCAGGCCGCGGGCAACCGGGTGATTGCGGTGGGCACCACCAGCGTGCGCTGTCTGGAAAGCGCCTGCCAGAAAAGCGACGACGGGCAGATAGCGCCCTACAGCGGGGATACGGATATCTTCATCTACCCAGGCTACGAGTGGCGCTGTGTGGATGCGTTGATTACCAACTTCCACCTGCCGGAATCGACGCTTTTGATGCTGGTGTCCGCATTTGTCGGCTATGACACGATGATGAATGCCTACCGTGAGGCGGTTGCCGAACGCTACGCTTTCTTTAGTTATGGCGATGCGATGCTGCTTATCCGTTAGCGGCTACCCTGTAAAAGCCGCCACTACTGCTTTATCGATGATTACTTAACGAGTTACGACAATGCGAAACGAATGCTTTATGCGCTTTGAGCGCCTGGCCGACGATGGCCGCGCTCGGCGCGGTCGCCTTCACTTCCCCCGTGGCACAGTTGAAACCCCTGCGTTTATGCCGGTGGGTACTTACGGCACCGTAAAAGGCATGACGCCGGATTCTATCAAGGAAATCGGCGCTGAAATCATTCTGGGCAACACCTTTCACCTGTGGCTGCGCCCGGGTACCGAGGTCATTGAAGCCCACGGCGACCTGCACGACTTCGCCCAGTGGGATAAGCCGATCCTCACCGATTCCGGCGGTTTCCAGGTATTTTCGCTGGGCGAGATGCGTAAAATCACCGAGCAGGGCGTGCATTTCCGCTCGCCGGTAGATGGCAGCAAGGTCTTTATGGGGCCCGAAGAGTCCATGGCCGTGCAGCGCTCGCTGGGCTCTGATGTAGTAATGATCTTTGACGAGTGCACGCCCTACCCGGCCACGTATGAGGAAGCTGAGAAATCCATGGAGCTGTCGCTACGTTGGGCCAAACGCTCACGCGACGCTCACGGCGACTCGCCTTCAGCGCTTTTCGGCATCATCCAAGGCGGCATGCACCCCGAGCTTCGCGAGCGCTCGCTCAAAGGACTCATGGAGATCGGCTTTGACGGCCTGGCGATTGGCGGGCTTTCCGTTGGCGAGCCCAAGGAAGAGATGATCAAGGTACTGGATTACCTGCCCACCTGGATGCCGGATGAAAAGCCACGCTACCTGATGGGCGTAGGTAAACCTGAGGATCTGGTGGAAGGCGTGCGCCGCGGTGTGGATATGTTTGACTGCGTGATGCCGACCCGCAACGCGCGTAACGGCCACTTGTTCACCGCTGACGGTACGGTCAAGATTCGTAACGCCAAGCATCGCCATGACACCAGCCCCCTTGAAGAGGGTTGTGACTGCTATACCTGCAAGAATTTCTCGCGCGGCTATTTGCACCACCTGGACCGCTGCAACGAAATGCTCGGATCGATGCTCAATACCATCCACAACCTGCGCTACTACCAGCGTGTAATGGCTGATTTGCGCGCGGCAATCGAAGCGGGTACATTGACGACCTTTGTGGAAGGCTTTTATGCCCGGCGCGGCCTACCGGTGCCTCCCCTAGCCGAATAGAGTTCACCCGCTTTGGCGGGTGAGTAAAGGGGCGCTTATCAACATAATAGTTAATCAGCGCCTCTTCTAACCCTTTCACCCATTTAGGGTATTAACCCAGGAGTTCTCTGCAATGCTGGATTTCTTCATCTCACCAGCCCACGCCCAAGAAGCGGCCGCTGGCGGTGGTATCGCGCAAATCGTCATGCTGGTCGGTTTTGTGCTGATTTTCTACTTCCTGTTGTGGCGCCCCCAAGCCAAGCGTGCCAAGCAGCACAAGCAGCTGGTCACTAGCTTGGACAAAGGCGATGAAGTCGTCATTGGCGGTGGTCTGGTAGGCCGCGTCACAAAGGTCAGCGATGAGTTCCTGACCCTTGAAGTGTCTGAAGGCACCGAAGTTAACGTGCAGAAGAATGCCGTTGCCGCCGTACTGCCGAAGGGCACCATTAAGTCCATCTAACGCCCGCAACTCCCCCTGCCGATCCAGTGCCAGCCACCCCGGCAGGGGTGCCATGGTAGGTACGATGGTAAATTTTGCTGTGCATGGAATCCCCATGCACAGCAATTCCGTTTGTAATTGAAGGCAGGGCTTGCATGCTCAACCGTTACCCCCTGTGGAAGTATCTACTGATACTGGTCGTCCTGGTGGTTGGCCTTATCTATTCGCTTCCCAACTTATTCCCCGCAGATCCCGCTATTCAGCTCAGCAGCGCCCAGGGTGACACGCTGGAATTGCGTCAAATCCAACGCGTTGAAAGCGCACTTGAAGAAAACGACATCGTCGTCAAAGCCTCTGAGCAAGAAAACGGCCAGTGGCTGATTCGCTTGCGCAACAATGATGACCAGCTAAGCGCTCGCGATATTGCCGCTGACCTCTTAGGCAGCGATGCAACCGTGGCACTTAACCTTGCAGACGCCACGCCTCCATGGCTGCAGGCGTTTTCCGCCTCCCCCATGACACTGGGTCTTGATCTGCGCGGTGGCGTTCACTTCCTGCTGGAAGTGGATATGGAAGCGGCACTCACCCAGCGCCTGGAAGTCAATGCCAGCGCCATGCGTGAACTGTTGCGCAGCGAACGTATTCGTTATCGCAACACCGAGGTTGAAGACCGTACGCTGTCGATCGACTTTGCAAGCTCTGAAGACCGCGACAGCGCACGCCGCTTGATTAGCCGTGACTTCCCCAATTTCGAATACAGCACGCAAGGCAGTGGTCGGTCTTCTTCGCTGGTGATGACGCTGAGCGATCAGACCGTCAACGAAATTCAGGACTACGCGATCAACCAAAACTTAACCACCCTGCGTAATCGGGTGAATGAGCTGGGTGTTGCCGAGCCAATGGTTCAACGCCAAGGGCCGAACCAGATTGTGGTCGAGCTACCCGGCGTACAGGACACCGTAGCGGCCAAGCGGATCGTGGGCGCGACGGCGAACCTTGAGTTCCGCCTGGAAGCACGCAACGACACGCCTAATGCAGAAACCGAAACCCTCTCATTCCGTAATGATTCAGCACGCTCGGCCGAGCTGATGCGCGACGTAATCATTACCGGCGACAGCGTTTCCAGCGCCAGCAATAGCTTCGATGAAAACGGTCGTCCGCAGGTAAATATCAATTTGGATGGCACCGGCGGCACGCTGATGAACCGCGCCACGCGCACCAATATCGGCCGCAACATGGCGGTGCTGTTCATCGAGCATAAGAGCGAAGACACGGTGGTCACCGACCCGGATACCGGCGAAGAAACCATTGAGCGCGAGCCTTATGTTGAGCGCGGCCTAATCAGCTTAGCGACCATTCAAAGCGCACTGGGTAACAGCTTCCGGATTACCGGCCTGGACTCGCCGACAGAAGCCGCTGAGCTTGCGCTGCTGCTACGTTCCGGTTCGCTGGCCGCGCCGATTTACTTCGTGCAGGAGCGCACCATTGGCCCAAGCCTGGGTGCGGAAAACATCGAACGCGGCCTGCTGTCGGTGCAAATCGGCTTGCTGCTGCTAGTGCTGTTTATGCTGGCGCGCTACAAAGTGTTCGGTATTTTTGCCAACGTTGCTCTCGCCCTCAACCTGACGATTCTGGTCGCGGTAATGTCGATGCTGGGCGCCACACTCACCCTGCCGGGTATCGCCGGTATCGTACTGACGCTGGGTATGGCGGTGGATGCCAACGTGCTGATCTTTGAGCGCATACGTGAAGAACTGCGTAACGGGCTATCGATTCAGCAGGCCATTCATGCAGGCTACGAGCGCGCCTTTACCTCGATTGTCGATGCCAACATCACCACGCTGTTAGTCGCGGTGATCCTGTTCTCGATTGGTACCGGCCCGGTCAAAGGATTTGCGGTCACGCTCTCTATCGGCATTTTGACGTCCATGTTCACCGCGCTAATGGTGACACGCGCCATGGTCAACCTGACCTACGGCAGCAAACCCGTCAAAAAGCTGTGGATCTGAAGAACATGGATCTGAAGAGCATGGACCTGAAGAGCATGAACCTGAACCACGCGCTCAGCCCAGAATTTAAGAGGTGGTAATGAAACCCCTATCAAACCTGCAAATCGACTTTATGGGACGGCGCAACCTGGCGTTCATCGTCTCTGCTGTAATGCTGATTGTGTCGATTGGCGCCCTGGTGTTCCAACAGCTCAATCTGGGGCTCGACTTCACCGGGGGCACGCTGATTGAGGTTCGCTATGGCGCAGCACCCTCTTTGGATGCTATCCGCCAGCTGATGGTGGATAGCGGCTTTAGGGATGTCTCGGTACAAACCTTCGGCGCCTCAACCGAGGTTCTGATCCGTTTGCAGCAAGCGTTTGACCCTGATGTGGGCAGCGATGTCGTCAACCTGCTGCGCACCAGCGGTGAAAACGTCAACCTGGTGCGTGCCGAGTTCGTCGGCGCCCAAGTAGGTGACCAACTGCGTGATCAAAGCGGCCTGGGCCTGCTGGTCGCACTCGGCGTGGTAATGCTGTATGTCGCTTTCCGCTTCCAGTACAAGTTTGCCATCGGGGCGCTTTTAGCCCTGCTTCACGATGTAATGATCGTGGTGGGCATCTTCGCGCTGTTCCAGCTGGAGTTCGACCTGACGGTACTGGCGGCTATTCTGGCGGTTATCGGCTACTCACTGAACGATACGATCGTGGTGTATGACCGCATTCGTGAAACAATCCGCACCTCGCGTATCGATGATATGCCGCAGATCTTTAACGAAGCGATCAATGCCACCCTGTCGCGTACGCTAGCCACCTCCGGCACCACAATGCTGGTGTTGATTGCCCTGCTGATCCTCGGCGGCGATATGATCGAGAATTTTGCGATCGCTCTGCTGATCGGCATCGGCGTGGGTACGTTCTCCTCCATCTACATCTCGGGTGCCCTGCTGCTTCCGCTCAAACTTTCGCGTGAGGACCTGATCCCCACCAAGAAAGCCATTGATGAAGAGGAAGAAGAGCTGCCCTGAAAGAAAGCGGTGTTCCAACACTGATAAGCAGCCAACAAAAAGGCCCTGCCGAAATAACCCGGCAGGGCCTTTTTAGTACGTAAATAATAAATAGCTATTCATTACCCACTATTCACAACTCACCATTCACCAACTCACTATTCACCATTCACAACTCACCAATTACTATTTACCACTTACCATTCACTACTTAAAAATGCGGCGCCAGCTGCTTGATCAGCGCTTTATACAGACGTGGGCCTGCGGCCATCAGCTGCCCTTCTACCTTGACGCTGGGCTGGCCATCGGGCGTGCCCATCAGCGCACCCGCTTCTTTAAGAATCAGGCTGCCTACCTGCATATCCTGCTCTTCCATACCCAGCACAAACGCGCTATCAACACGACCGCTAGCCAGTTCGCACATATCCAGCAGGCCGCTACCGGTTGCCAACAGTGTTTCTACCTGGGGGGCAAGCTGTTGGGTCACGGAAAGATAGGCAGGGAGGTTACGAGGGCGCAGCCAGGCTTCGGGAAGGCTC
The DNA here is from genome assembly GCF_052353045.1 of Halomonas sp. AOP7-B1-5. NCBI lineage: Bacteria > Pseudomonadati > Pseudomonadota > Gammaproteobacteria > Oceanospirillales > Halomonadaceae > Halomonas > Halomonas sp. AOP7-B1-5. The sequence goes on from NZ_JBQTDC010000013.1 coordinate 33,285, forward strand.
ATGGCCAGGCGCGTGCCGGTAATCGCAGTAGGTTTACTAACCCGCATACGTTTACCATTGTGCTGAGCGCCGCGGCCGCGGCTGGCGATATATTCATCATCACCAAACGGCGAAATGACCACCGCGTGTTCCGGACGGCCTTTAACAAGACACACCACTGAGAGAGCAAAGCCTTTACCCGCCACCGCTAAATTAGAGTAGCCATGCATGGGTTCAATCTTCCAGACGGTATCAGCACCCTCGCCTTCACCTGATTTGTGTGAAGTATAACGGCCAACGTAGCCGTGCAGGGGGTAGCCGCGCTCCAATTGATGCACAATAGTCGCTTCAGCCTTGCGCGCCGTATCTTCTAGCAGGCGGTCAAGATTGGACTCTTCATGGGCGTTTTCGATACGTTCACGGACACGTAAAAATTGTTCAACCGCGCTGCGCGCTGCGCGCAACGTAAATTGGACCATCGGATTCATGATCGGGCCTTGTCGCAGTGATGTTAAAGAACAGTAGGCAGGGGGTTGCCTTTGGCGCGCAATTCTAGCAGACCACTCGCAGGCATGCTATCGACTCGTGCTAAACTGGCCGTTTTCCGCTTTTGATCATCAAGCCCGCTTACCGAGCCCTATCCACCGAGCCCCATCACTATGCTTGAATGTATTCGTATTGTTTTAATCGGCACCAGTCATCCCGGCAATATAGGCGGCGTTGCCCGCGCCATGCACAATATGGGCTTGGCCGATTTAGCTCTGGTCGCTCCTCGCTGTGAAATCATTACCCAAGACAGTATTTCCCGCGCCTCCGGTGCTGACCACCTTTTGCATCAGGCAAGCGTACACGCGACGCTTGAAGAGGCCGTGACCGACTGCACGCTAGCGGTGGGCGCCAGCGCCCGTTCGCGCACCCTCCCCTGGCCCATGCTAACCCCTCGTGAAGTGGCGGATCGTCTGCCTGGCGAGTGCCAAACGCCTGATTCACGCGTAGCGCTGGTCTTTGGTCGTGAAGATAGCGGCCTGACCAACGCCGAGCTTCAGCGCTGCCATGCCCATGTGCATATTCCCACCAACGCAGATTTTAGCTCGCTGAACCTGGCCGCCGCGGTGCAGGTGCTGGCCTATGAGTGCCGCATGGCCTGGCTAAGCCAGCAAGATGCCGCGCCTGCGCCTGATGCGGATGATGAATTAGCCCTAGTAACTCATGAAGAGTTAGAGCGCTATTTTGAACACCTGGAACGCACGCTGATCACGATTGAGTTTCACGACCCAGCACAACCTCGCCAACTGATGGCGCGGCTGCGCCGGCTCTATTTGCGCGCGCGTCCAGAGAAAATGGAAATGAATATTTTACGCGGCATTTTATCTGCCACTGAAAAAGCGGCAGGCAAGTAATAACCGAACCACTTTAATAGGCAGGGCAGGCGTAAACTTGAAGTTACTGTCAGGCGCCCCAACCTCGCTACCCTGCTAACGGTATTTTAATTGCTTAACTGGCCGTTTTATTGACCGTCGTGCCTGAGCTGACCCAAGGATCCTCCATGTTCCAACGCCTACGTGAAGATATTAACAGCGTATTTGACCGCGACCCGGCGGCCCGTAACTTTTTAGAGGTTCTGACCAACTACCCAGGCCTCCACGCGCTGCTGATTCACCGTTGCGGTCACTGGCTATGGAAAAAAAATCTAAAATGGCTGGCCCGAACGCTCTCCACGTTTTCCCGCTGGCTGACCGGTATTGAAATTCACCCTGGCGCCACCATAGGGCGGCGCTTTTTTATCGATCATGGAATGGGCGTGGTGATCGGTGAAACGGCGCTGGTGGGCGATAACGTCACGCTTTACCAAGGCGTGACGCTTGGCGGCACCAGTTGGAATAAAGGCAAACGTCACCCCACCCTTGAAGACGGCGTGATTGTCGGGGCGGGTGCTAAAATACTCGGCCCCTTTACCGTAGGTGCAGGTGCTAAAATCGGCTCTAACGCAGTGGTCACTAAAGAAGTCCCCCCCGGTGCCACCGTTGTCGGCATACCCGGCAAAATCGTTAAGCGCGCCGACCCAGATGTAGAAGAGGCGCTGGATGTGGACCCGATCCGCCGCGAAGCGATTTGCCAGAAATTCGGCTTTGATGCCTACGGGGTAAGTCAGGATATGCCCGACCCTGTCGCCCGCTCCATGCAGGCGATGCTCGATCATATGCACGCCGTGGACGAGCGCATTGAGCGTATGTGCTCAACGCTAAGCAAGCTGGACGCCAACTACCACGATGGGCACCTACCGAAACTGCGTGATGAAGACTTTGCTGGCGTGCTGGATGAACACGACACTGGCTGTGCCGCCCCGGAAAAGCCCGCCACACAGCCAGGCAAGCCCGAGATAGGCCTTAACGATGATAGCCTGCCGCCGCGTAATGGTTGACCAAACTACTCGGGCTTTCCCATAATGGCAGCACATTTGTCGGGAGCACGCTGAAGGTTCAGCGTCGAGGTGCCTGTCATGCGTTTAACTACCAAAGGCCGTTACGCGGTTACCGCCATGCTTGATCTGGCCCTGAATGATCAATACGGCCCGACCAGCCTGGGGGATATTTCGCAGCGTCAGGAGATATCACTCTCCTACCTTGAGCAGCTGTTTGCCCGGCTTCGCCGCTCAGGGCTTGTGCGTAGCGTTCGCGGTCCAGGCGGTGGTTATCTGCTGAGCAAGCCGGCAAGCGATATCAGCGTCTCAGCGGTGATTGACGCCGTGGATGAAACGGTAGACGCCACGCGCTGCCAAGGGTTATCCGACTGCCAACAGGGCAACACGTGCTTAACACATCATCTGTGGTGCGAACTATCCGGCCAGATTCGGCACTTTTTAGATGACATCACGCTTGCCCAATTGATGCAGCGCCCCGATGTACTACGTATTGCCTCGCGGCAAAGAAATCGTGTTGAAGCGGGTATTCTCGCCTCATCACCGTAATGGCCAAGCGGCACACTATCGCTATCTGGCGCTTTTGAATTAAGCGGGTTCCCATGACGACGACAACCACACCTTTGCTACCGATTTATCTGGATTACGCCGCCACCGCGCCGGTAGACGCCCGCGTGGCCGAGGTTATGCAGCGCTACCTGACGGTTGATCAGCTGTTTGCCAACCCCGCTTCGCGCAGCCATATGCTGGGCTGGCAGGCCGAACAGGTAGTCGAGCAGGCACGTCGTCAGGTAGCCGACACGATTGGTGCTGACCCGCGCGAAATCGTCTGGACCAGCGGCGCGACAGAGGCCAATAACCTGGCGCTGATTGGCTACATGCGGGCCAACCGCGAACGCGGCATGCATTTGGTGACCTCGACCATTGAGCATAAAGCAGTCGTGGACACTGCCCTTGCGCTGGAAAGTGAAGGTTTTGAAATCACCTGGCTAACGCCTGGGCAGGATGGCACCGTCACAACCGAGCAGCTACGCGCCGCCATGCGCGATGATACCGCGCTGGTTTCGTTAATGGCGGTGAACAACGAACTGGGCAGCATTAACGACATTGCCGCGCTCGCCGCCATCGCCCACGAATTCGGCGCCGTTTTTCATACCGACGCCGCCCAGGCCGTGGGCCGAATTCCGCTGAATGTAGTTGCTCAGGAAATCGATCTGATGTCGCTTTCCGGGCATAAATCCTACGGACCCAAAGGGGTTGGCGCGCTGTATGTTAAGCGCCACCCCGACATCCGCCTTGAAGCGCTAATCCATGGCGGTGGGCACGAGCGCGGTATGCGCTCAGGCACCCTGCCCACCCATCAAATTGCCGGGATGGGTGAAGCCTTTGCACTCATCCATAAAGAATACGCCGAGGATCAGGCGCATATTGCCAACCTGCAACAGCGCTTTTTGGCTGGGCTTGCCGATCTTGACGGGGTGGTAGCCAATACACCGCTTGACCGGGCGGTACCCAACATCCTGAACCTTGCGTTTGAAGGTATCGATGGTGAGTCGCTGCTGATGGCCCTGCGCGATGTCGCCGTGTCCACCGGCTCGGCCTGCAACTCGGCAAGCGTTGACCCGTCTTATGTATTATTGGGGGTAGGCGTTCCGCGCGGCCTGGCGCTCTCCTCGCTACGTTTTAGCTTTGGGCGCTTCACCACCCAAAACGATATTGACCATGCTTTAACCCTCATTCGCCATGCGGTGAGCGGTTTACGAACACTGCCACGCTAAGCGGCTGGCGCATTTTTTAGGAGGACGCCCCATGGCAACACTCAACATTACCTCAGCTGCCGCACAACAGATCCGCCATGTGCTTGATGAGCGCGGTCAGGGTTTAGGCCTGCGCGTATCGGTCAAACCCAGCGGCTGCTCGGGCTATAGCTATGTGCTGGATTTTGCAGATGAAGTCGGCGATGACGAAATTCACTTTGAAGATCATGGTGCCAGCGTGTATGTAGCGCCCGATGCGCTTGAGATGCTCGACGGCAGCGAAGTGGACTATGTCAGCGAAGGATTGAACCGCTTTTTCAAGTTCAATAACCCGAATGTAAAAGACGAATGCGGCTGCGGCGAAAGCTTTACGGTGTAATACGCAGGCGCCCATGTCATCATCGGTATTCAATGCTGGCTTGAGGCGCTATAATCGCGCCCACTCGGTAAACGGTGAACACGACCGTACGCTTGCCGAAACGATTTTCCTTCGCCGCCCCGGCTTGCCGAGGCGGCAATTTCTGCTTTATCCCTTTTTTTAAAGGCCTCAAGGAGATATTTACATGGCTACTGAACGCACTCTGTCTATCATCAAGCCCGATGCCGTTGCTAAAAATGCGATCGGCGACATCATCGCTCGCTTTGAAAAAGCCGGCCTGCAGGTCGTTGCCGCTAAAATGACCCACCTTTCTGAAGAGAAAGCGGGCGGCTTCTACGCTGAGCACAAAGAGCGTCCGTTCTTTAAAGACCTGGTTGGCTTCATGACGTCAGGCCCGGTGGTTGTTCAAGTACTGGAAGGCGAAGGCGCCATTGCCAAAAACCGTGATCTGATGGGTGCAACCAACCCGAAAGAAGCGGCACCGGGTACTATCCGTGCTGACTTTGCGGAAACAATCGACGCCAACGCTGTCCATGGTTCCGATTCTCCTGAAAGTGCTGAGCGTGAAATTAGTTACTTCTTCGGTAACGATGAAATCTGCCCGCGCTAATTAATTAGCGGCGCCGTTTCAACGTTCGTTGCCGGCCATTTTCGCGGGGGCTTTGCCCCCGCCCCTTTCCAGAACGCTGACCGCCATGACCACCACCGTAGCCCAACATACGCCCGCTCCCCAATCCACGTCTGACAGTGTAACGCCAGCGGAAAAAGCGCCTGAGCGCCAGAACCTGCTGGGCCTGTCGTGCGAACAGATGGAAGCGTTCTTTTTGTCGATTGGCGAGAAGAAGTTTCGCGCCGCCCAACTGATGAAATGGATCCACCAGGAAGGTAGCGACGACTTTACCGCCATGACTAACCTGTCTAAGCCGCTGCGGGAAAAGCTGGCGAAGGTGGCAGAGATTCGTGGCCCCAGCGTTATTTATGAAGGCACTTCAAGCGACGGTACGCGCAAGTGGGTGCTTGAAGTCGAAGACGGAAGCTACGTTGAGACAGTCCTAATTCCGGCCGAGAACGGTAAGCGCCGCACGCTGTGCGTGTCTTCCCAGGTTGGCTGTTCACTGGACTGTAGCTTTTGCTCTACCGGCAAACAGGGTTTTCAGCGCAATTTAACCGCTGCCGAAATCATTGGCCAGGTATGGGTTGCCCAGCGCAGCGTAGGTCCGCGCCGTGACACCGCCAACCGCCCGGTCACCAACGTGGTCATGATGGGCATGGGTGAACCCCTGCTCAACTTCGACAACGTGCTGCCCGCTATGAAGCTGATGCTGGACGATAACGGCTATGGCTTGTCCAAACGCCGCGTCACGCTGTCGACCTCCGGCGTTGTCCCCATGATCGACAAACTGGGCGACGAAATTGACGTCAGTCTGGCCATTTCTCTACACGCCTCGACCGACGAGCTGCGTAACGAGCTGGTGCCGATCAACCGCAAGTACAACATCCGCATGCTGCTGGATGCTTGTCATCGCTATTTATCCAAATGCCCGGATAATCGCCAAGTCACGATCGAGTACACCTTGATCAAAGACGTGAATGACCAGCAGGAGCACGCCGAACAGCTAGCCGCTCTGCTTAAAGAGCTGCCTTGTAAGATTAATCTGATACCGTTTAACCCGTTCCCCAATTCAGGGTATGAGAAGCCTTCACGCAATCAGGTGATGCGTTTTCAACAGTGGCTTTACGATCTGGAGTACAACGCCACGGTACGTGTCACCCGCGGTGATGATATCGATGCCGCCTGTGGTCAGTTGGTGGGCCGCGTAAAAGACCGCACTAAACGCAGCGCACGCTATATCCAATCCGTGCAGCTTGACGCTGACTAAACGGTGCTTATCTTGACTTCCGACGAGCACGGCGCTTTGATGGACACGTTTTTATGCGTCGTGTCGGCGGTCAGTTGGCGATTTACACCACGAGAGCAACTATGATTTCTCAAGGGCGATTATGATTGGTCAAAGGCAATTATGATTGGTCACTGCAGGCGTTTTAACCCGTTGAGGGTGCCCATACTTGCTGCTTTTCTCAGCAGTGTGTGGCTAGTCGGCTGTGCCACATCAAACAATTTGCCAGCCACAGCCAACACCGACGCCAAGGACGCCTACACCCAACTGGGCGTCGCGTACCTGGAACGTGATAACCTGCCTAGGGCACGTGCTGCTTTAGGGCGTGCTTTGGAAATTGCCCCCAACCACGGAGAAGCATTGCAGGCTCTAGCGCTGGTTTATCAACAGCAGGGCGACGTTGAACTGGCTAATACGTATTTTCAACAGGCCATTGATGTCGCACCCATGTTTACTCGTGCCCGTAATAACTACGCGGCATTTTTGTATCAGCAGGGGCATATTGCCGCCGCCTGCGAACAGTTGGAACACGCATCCCAAGATGCCCAGTATGCCAATCGCGCCCAGCTTTTCACTAACCTGGGCCAATGTTATCTGGCGCTGGAAGAATTTGATAAAGCGCGCGGACGTTTAGCCCGCGCGCAACGTATCGACCCGCAAAGTCCGCGGGGTTATTTTTTATTAGCCGAATTGGAAGTTTCCCAGGGCAATTACCGTAATGCCTGGTCGCCGCTGCAAACCTACCTGCAGTTGGCCGGACCAGACCAAGCAGCGCTGGAAATGGCGATAGATATCGCCCGCGCCCAAGGCGACCACGCGACGGCAGCTGACTACCAGCGCAGGCTTGGCACTTATTAATTGACGCCCTGATCACCTAATTATTTAAGGATGCTCAGCCATGAGCGACACACAGTTACAAGATAGCGTCACTACTTCCCGCACAGCCGCCTCACCCGGCGAGATTTTGTTACGCCAGCGTGAACAGCTAGGCGTACCGCTGGGCGAAGCTGCCCGAGCGCTCAATTTGCGCCCAGCCGTTGTCGAAGGCCTTGAGCAGGACCGCTATGACGAAATTCCGGTTACCGCCTATCGCCGAGGCTACCTGCGCTCCTACGCTAAATACCTGGGCCTTAACGAGCACCTGGTTTTAGATGCTTATCAGGAGCGCTATGGCGTTGCGGATACCGAACGTAAAGTAGCCCCCGTATCGGTTAGCCGCCCGCCCTCAAAGCTTGGTGCCTGGCTTTTTAGGCTGGTCACGGTACTGGTGATTGCAGGTCTGATCGGCGTGACCGTCATGTGGTGGCAAAGCCGCGGTGGCAGCGAGCCGCCCAGCTTTGGTGATAACCCTCCCGTAGAGGAAGGCGGCGAACCTATGTCCGCAGCCGATGAAGGTGCCGAACCCACACCGCCCACGACGCCTGCTCTCTCTTCAGAGCAGGTCAGCCAGCCTGACAGCGCTGGCGATGCGGCTGATGCGACTGAAAGCAATGCTGCAGCGCAGGAAACTTCAAACGACGAACAAGCCCCCACAGTGAGCGATGTCGCGGCCTTGGATATTGCCGCCTCCACCGAAGCGGATGCCGCTGACGAAGAGGAAACGACACCTCCGGCGGGCAATGCCAACCGGATGGAGCTTACGTTTAACGAGCAGTCCTGGACCGAAATTTTCGATGCCAATAACCAACGCGTGTTTGTTGGCCTACAAACGCCCGGCACCACCGCAACCGTTGAAGGTGAGCCGCCGTTTCGCTTAACCGTAGGAAACGCCACTGGCGTCGTGCTGCGCTATCAAGGTGAGCAGGTCGATCTTGCACAGCGCGCCGGCGCCAATAATGTCGCCCGATTTACCCTGGGAGAGTGACCCGTCCTATGCACGCCCCTTCTCCGATAAAACGCCGCCAGTCCCGCCAGATTTACGTAGGTAATGTGGCGGTAGGCGGAAATGCGCCTATTTCTGTACAGAGCATGACCAACACCAACACGCTGGACGTGGCGGCTACTGTTGGGCAAATTCAGCAGCTGGAAAAGGCTGGTGCTGACATTGTGCGCGTTTCCGTACCAGACATGGATGCCGCCGAAGCCTTTGGCAAAATCAAGAAGCTGGTTGACGTACCGCTGGTCGCGGACATTCACTTCGACTACAAGATCGCTCTGCGCGTCGCCGAACTGGGCGTTGACTGTCTGCGCATCAACCCCGGCAATATTGGCCGTGAAGACCGTGTACGCGCCGTAGTGAGTGCGGCGCGCGATAACGGTATTCCTATCCGCATTGGCGTTAACGCCGGTTCGCTGGAAAAAGATCTTCAGAAGAAGTACGGCGAGCCCACGCCTGCCGCGCTGGTGGAATCCGCCATGCGTCATATCGACCACCTGGATCGGCTCGATTTTCAAGAGTTCAAGGTCAGCGTCAAAGCCTCGGATGTATTTATGGCCGTCGCGGCTTACCGTGATCTTGCCAACCGCATCGAGCAGCCGCTTCATTTGGGAATCACCGAAGCTGGCGGGCTACGCTCGGGCACCGTTAAATCATCTATTGGTCTCGGTATGCTGCTGATGGACGGTATCGGCGACACGATTCGTGTGTCACTTGCCGCCGACCCGGTGGAAGAGATCAAGGTCGGCTTTGATATGCTCAAAAGCCTGCGCCTGCGCGCCAAGGGGATCAACTTTATTGCCTGCCCCAGCTGCTCGCGGCAGAACTTTGACGTTATCAGCACCATGAACCAGCTTGAAGAGCGCCTGGAAGACGTAATGACACCGCTTGATGTCTCAGTCATCGGCTGTGTCGTTAACGGCCCGGGTGAAGCAAAAGAGACCGATATCGGCCTGACCGGCGGCAGCCCCGCGAACCTGGTGTATATCGACGGCAAACCGGCCAGCAAGCTGCGCAACGACCACTTAGTGGATGACTTGGAGCGGCTGATCCGCGAAAAAGTGCGCCAAAAACAGCAGCAAGAAGATGACATGATTGCCCGCAGCGTTTAACGCCGGGCCCATGCATCAGCCAGGATGCAGAATAAGGAGTTTTCATTGAGCAAGTCCGCCGCTAAAAAGATTCAAGCCATCCGTGGTATGAACGACCTGTTGCCCAGCGATAGCCCTCGCTGGCAATTTTTTGAGTCTAAAGTGCGTCATTTGATGCACCGCTATGGCTTCGATGAAATTCGCACGCCCATTGTTGAACAAACCGCCCTGTTCGCTCGCTCTATCGGCGAAGTAACCGATATCGTCGAAAAAGAGATGTACACCTTTGACGATCGCAATGGCGATAGCCTGACGCTGCGTCCAGAAGGTACGGCCAGCTGCGTACGTGCGGCGATGGAGCACGGCCTGTTACACAACCAGACCCAACGGCTCTGGTACCAGGGTCCGATGTTCCGTCATGAACGTCCTCAAAAAGGCCGCTACCGTCAGTTTCACCAGGTGGGTGTTGAAACGTACGGCTTTGAAGGGCCGGATATCGATGCCGAAGTGATTCTGCTCTCGGCGCGCCTATGGAAAGAGCTGGGCCTGTTTGAGCATGTCACGCTTGAGCTTAACTCACTGGGTTCTGCCGAGGCGCGTGTGGCCTACCGTGAGAAGCTGGTGGCCTATTTTGAGCAGCACCGTGAGATTCTCGACGAGGATTCTCAGCGTCGCCTGATCAGCAACCCGCTGCGCATTCTGGATTCCAAAAATCCGGCCATGGCCGACATGCTCAACGGCGCGCCGCAGCTGATGGATCACCTTGATGATGCATCGCGTGAGCACTTCGAGCAGCTCAAAACCATGCTCGATGCGGCCGGCATTCCCTTTGTGATCAACCCTCGCCTGGTGCGTGGTCTCGACTACTACTGCCGCACGGTGTTCGAATGGACCACGAGCGCGCTGGGTAGCCAGGGTACGGTATGTGCCGGCGGGCGTTACGATGGCATGGTCGAACAGCTGGGCGGCAAGCCGACCCCGGCGGTGGGTTTCGCAATGGGTATCGAGCGGCTGATTCTGCTGCTTGAGACGCTAAATCTGGTTCCCGATGAAGCGCTGGGTGGCTGTGATGTCTATCTTGTGCCCATGGACGATAGCGCAACGATTGCCGCGCTAACGCTTGCCGAGCAGCTTCGCAGCGACCTCCCCGATTTACGCCTGCAGCTTCATTGCGGCGGCGGCAGCTTCAAAAGTCGCATGAAAAAAGCCGATAAAAGCGCGGCGCCCGTGGCCATTTTGCTCGGCGAGACAGAACTTGCCGAACAGGCGGTCACGCTCAAGTTCTTGCGTGATGATCGCGAGCAGCAGCGCGTGAGTCAGGCAACGCTTTCTTCTGCGCTAGACGAGCTGCTGGTCCGCTAAGCTAAACAGGCACGCGCTGCGTGCTGATAAATAACTAATCGTCGCTATGCTGCGGCGGTTTTAGGTAATAGGAGACCGCCCGTGGCGGATCGAAGCGAAGAAGAACAGCTGGAAGTCGTTAAGCGTTGGTGGAAAGAGAATGGTACTTCGCTGATTGCAGGTGCCGCTCTTGCCGCTGCGGGCGTGTTTGGCTGGCATACCTGGCAAGACTATCAGGAAGGTCAGTCGGAAGCCGCCTCGGTTCGCTACCAGCAGCTGGTCAATATTGCCATGGCAAGCGAACTCGACGAACAGCAAACCGCCAGCGCGCGTGAGCTGATCAGCGAACTCACCGACGATTACGGCAAAACGCTTTATGCCGAACTTGCCCTCCTGATGGATGCCCGTTTAGCCGTTCAGCAGGACAACCTGGACGAGGCCAAAGCGTCGCTTGAGCAGGTAGCCAACGACTCTTCGCGTCGCTATGTGCAAAGTCTGGCCTGGCTGCGCTTGGCGCGTATCGAAGTCGCCAATGGCAACCCTGAAGCAGCACTGAGCCTGCTTGATGAGCCTATCAGCGAAGCGCTGGCTGCTCAGCAAGCCGATGTGCGCGGCGATGCCTACGCAGCCCTTGGCCAAGCCGAACAAGCCCGTAGCGCCTGGCAAAATGCGTTAGAGCTTGCTGAAAATCAGAACCAGACGCTTTACGGCGTGCAATTCAAGCTTGACGATCTTGGCGCCGAGGAGGCGACTCAATGATGAATCTGCGTCTATCCAAACAGCTCATGCGCGTAACGTTCGGAGCAGTTGCCCTTGCCTTGTTGGCCGGTTGCGCCAGCAAGGGTGAGCCCGCCTATACGCCAAAAGAGCTGCAAAGCTTTAATGAATCCGCCACGCTTGAAACCCAGTGGCGCCACAATGTGGGCGACGGCCTGGGCCGGGCACGCAACCCCATTGCACCAGCACGTGAAGGCGACACGGTGTTTGCCGCTGACGCTCAAGGCCTGGTGATGGCGTTTAACGCCGCAAGCGGTGAGCGTGAGTGGCGGGTAGAGCTTAACGCACCGGTTTCCAGCGCACTGAATGCGATTGCCGGTCACGTGTATCTGGGTACGAGCAACGGTGAAGTCATTGCGCTTGACCAGCGTGACGGCAGCGTAAGCTGGCGCTCCAGCGTTTCCAGCGAAGTACTCGCGGCTCCTCAGGCCAACCAGCAGCTGCTGATCGTGCAGAGTGTGGATGGCCAGGTAACGGCGCTTGACCGCCTCAGCGGTGAAGAGCGTTGGGTTTACACCAGCTCCCAGCCAGCCCTTACCCTGCGCGGTACGGGTACGCCCATGGTGATCGAGCCGGTTACGTTTGTCGGCATGGCCAACGGTCGCTTAGCAACGCTTGATAACCGTAACGGTCAACCGCTTTGGGATATGCAGATCGCAACCCCCAGTGGACGTAGCGAAGTAGAGCGCCTGGTCGATCTTTCTGGTCAGCCGCTGATCACCCCTGACGGCCGCCTGTTTGTGACCAGTTATAACGGCCGGGTCGTGGGGCTGGAAGCCACTCGCGGCAATGTACTCTGGGAAAGCAACATCTCTAGCCGCCACACGCCGATCCTGGTGGGCGATTACCTGATCGTGGTTACCGACGACAGCCAAGTGGTTGCCCTTGATGCCAGTAATGGTCAGGAAGTCTGGCGTAATGATAAGTTTGAAGATCGCTGGTTAACCGCCCCGGCCTTTGCCAGTGGCAACATCGTGGTGGGCGATTTTGAAGGTTATCTCCACCTGATCGACGTGCGTGAAGGTAGCGTCGTGGGACGCACCCGGGTTCATAGCTCTGGCATTAGCGTCGTCCCGGTTACCGAAGGCAGCACCATTCATGTCCAGGCCAACAATGGTCGCCTGGAAACCCTGGAAGTTACTCCATGACACCCGTCATTGCTTTGGTCGGCCGCCCCAATGTGGGCAAATCGACTCTGTTTAACCGACTAACGCGCTCGCGTGATGCGTTAGTCGCTGATTTTCCCGGCCTGACCCGCGACCGTAAGTACGGTAACGGCATGCTGGGGGGCAAGACCTACACCGTGATTGATACCGGCGGTATCAGCGGTGATGAAGAAGGCATCGATGCAGCCATGGCCGAACAGTCATTGGCGGCGATTGATGAAGCCGATATTGTCCTGTTCCTGGTCGATGCCCGCGCTGGATTGAACGTGGCCGATGAAGCCATTGCCAACCACCTGCGCGTCAACCAGAAGAAAACCTGGCTGGTGGTCAACAAGATCGACGGCCTGGAAGAGCATTCGGCCATGGCTGACTTCTGGAAGCTGGGGCTGGGCGACCCTTGGCCGATTGCAGCGGCACACGGGCGCAACGTTTCCACGCTGATCGATGTTGTGCTTGAACCGTTTCCCGAGCGGGATGCCAGCATTCCTGCCGACACCGGCAGCAAAGGCATTCGCATTGGCGTCATTGGCCGCCCGAACGTGGGTAAATCCACGCTGGTCAATCGGATGCTCGGCGAAGAACGGGTCGTGGTGTTTGATGAAGCGGGCACCACGCGCGATGCTATCGAAATCCCCTTCGAGCGGCGCGGCAAGCCTTACGTTTTGATCGACACCGCGGGTATTCGGCGGCGTAAGAACGTCAGCGAGATTGCTGAAAAGTTTTCCATTATCAAAACCCTGGATGCGATCAAAGAGTCTCACGTCGCGGTGATGGTACTGGATGCCCGCAGCGGCCTGGTGGAACAGGATTTACACCTACTGGACTACGTATTGACGACCGGGCGCGCGCTGGTGCTTGCCATCAATAAATGGGACGGTGTGGAAAGCGAAGCGAAAGAAAAAATGCGCTCGGATATCAAGCGCCGCCTGGGCTTTGCCGACTACGCCGAAATGCACTTTATTTCGGCCCTGCACGGCACGGCGGTGGGTGATTTGTACCCATCGATTGAGCGGGCGTTTAACGCCGCTAACGCGCACTGGTCCACCAACCGCTTGACCACCTTGCTGCAAGACGCAGTCAGCCAGCATCCACCGCCGATGGTCAATGGGCGGCGTATCAAGCTGCGTATGGCCCACCAGGGCGGCAGCAATCCGCCGATCATCGTGGTGCACGGTAACCAGACCGCGTCGGTGCCCGAAGCGTATCGCCGCTACCTGATCAATACGTTCCGTAAGGTTCTTAAAGTACGCGGCACGCCGATGCGCTTTGAGTTCCGTTCGGGCGATAACCCGTTTGATCATATGGCGGGAGCCAGCGATAAAGAGAAGGCCAAGAAACGCGAGCTTAACCGCACCAAAGAGGCGCGCCAGAAGCGCCGCTAGACGCCTATAGCACTAATCATCAAACGCCTGCTGAATAACTCAGCAGGCGTTTTTTATTACACTCTCTATCCGTTGACTCAACCTATCCGTAGACTCAACGTGGGAGCCGAATTCATTCGGCGATGGCGGCGACAGCCGCCCTTACTCGACGAATGGCAATATCGCGCCACCGCCACGAACCCCAGCAGCGCTTCGCGCTGCATCGCTGGCTAAAGCCTGCTCCCACCAAAGCTTCTTCCAAGGGTTAAAGCAGGGGCCAAATCCCTACTTCTTCCAAAAATCTATTGACAAAAAGCGCCGCCCTACCTCAAATAGCCTCGCTTTGGGCACTTCCGCTCACCTTTCGCCCTTCTTAGGAGGGAACTTATGCGTTATGCGGTTCGTCACTGGCGCTGGCTTGTGACACTTAGTTTGGCCAGCTTACTCACCGGCTGTCTGGCGCTTCCTCAAACGAGCCTGTTTGCGTTTCGTTTGGCAGTCACATCGCTTGGCGTTGAAGACGTGCGCATTGGCCCCTACAGCATCAATGCGGGCCTGGACACCAGCGACCTAACCAGTCTCTTAGCCTCAAGCCTGGGCGCTGGTAGCCTGCCGGTACAGGCAACGCTTGCGTTGGGGCTGGGCCTGCCTGCAGGCATGCCGGCGGTGGCCATGTCAGGTTTTGATTGGACGCTGAACATGCCGGGCGTAGAGCCTGTGCAAGGCGAGTACAACCAGGATGAGTCATTGACCCCGGGCGACGGCGCTAACCTGCGTCTGCCGGTGGCTTTTGATGTTTTAGGCACAGACACCCAGAAGATGGCGCCGATGCTGAACTTAGCCCGGCAGCTCGCCGCTCAGGGTGAGCTCCCGGCGGGCAGTCAACTGGCCATCACGCCAGGCGACCTGCGCGGGCTGGGCATGACGCTGCCTGCCGGGCTGTTAACGCCGACTATCCGCCTGAATGTGGGCGAAGATGGTCAGCTAACGCCTCAGCGTTAACGTTTTTCCGCCAGACGTTTGCGGCCTACCCAGTGGGCCGCAAACTGCCGCATAGCCACCCATGGATATTTCAATGGTTCTTCCGGTGGCAATCATTGACCGACATGATCAAGTAGCTTGGTTAAAGGTTGGCTCAATTCCGCGTCCATACCTATCCTCACAGACCGACCCTCACAGAGCTATCCTCCCATACCTATCCTCAAGTAAAGTCAGTTATGATGGCGGTATTGCTTGACCGCTCTCAATGGTTATCTTGTGAGTAGAGAACCTATTCGTCCAGAAGGAAACTATCTTATGCGTTGGCTTCGTCCATTGGCTGTTACCGCGCTATGCGCTTCGCTCGCGGCTTGTTCTACCTCACCCACCGGGCGCTCGCAATTATTGCTGCTTTCCGACGACCAGCTTAACGAGATGGGCCAGCAGGCATTTGCTCAGTACCAGAAGGATATTCCCACCGCTGACCAGGCCAGCCTGCGCTATGTGCAATGCATCACCGATGCGATTGTTGACGTGCTACCTGGCGATCAGCGCAGCCTGGATTGGCAGGTGCGTGTGTTCAAGGCCGAGCAGCCTAACGCCTTCGCTCTCCCTGGCGGCTACATGGGCGTAAACACCGGCATGTTGAATGTTGCTACCACTCAAGACCAGCTGGCAGCCGTCGTCGGCCATGAGATTGGCCACGTACTCGCCCGCCACGCCAATGAGCGCGCCTCGACCCAAAGCGCTACTTCGCTGGGGCTGTCGGTGATTTCCAGCGCCTCGGGTATGCAGAGCCCCGGTGGACAACAGTTGATGGGCGTACTGGGTATGGGCGCGCAGTACGGCATTGCGCTACCCTTCTCACGCCGCCACGAAAGCGAAGCGGACGTTATTGGCCTGGATCTGATGGCCCAAGCAGGTTTTGATCCACGTCAAAGTGTAACGCTTTGGGAAAATATGCAGGCAGCCTCAGGCGGCAGCGCTCCCCCAGCGTGGATGTCAACCCACCCCAATCAAGGCCAGCGTATTGAAGGCCTGCAGGCCAATATGGATAGAGCGCTTGCGACCTATGAACAGGCACGCAGCAATGGGCAGACGCCTAGCTGCAAGCGCCCTTGAGCAGTTAGGGCGTACGGATGTATTCGCCAAGATGAGACACCGCCCTCATCTTGGCGTAATGATTTAGACGTTAGGCGGCGTTCAGCATCTGGCGTATCATCTGGCGTACCTGGGTCGTATCAGGGCGTACATTGCGCCATAAAAAGAACGCTTCTGCCGCCTGTTCAACCAGCATTCCCAGGCCATCCAATCGCTTAGCACCATGAGTACCCGCCCATTTCAAGAACACCGTTTGTACTGCGCCATACATCATGTCGTAGGCCCAGGCACCTTCTGTAAATAAGTTACCCGGCAGCGGTGGCAACTCACCGTTTAAGCTTGCGCTACTGCCATTGATCACGACATCAAACGGGCCTTTAATCTCCTTGAACCCTCCACTGTGCAGCTCGCCAAGGTCAGCAAAATCATCTGCCAGCTGCTGGGCTTTTTCAGCGGTACGGTTAACCAGGACGACCTCGCCGGGCTGCTCGGCAAGCAGTGGCTCCAGAGCGCCCCGCACGGCGCCACCCGCACCAATCACCAGCACACGTTTATCGGTGAGGGGCACCCGGTGATAGTTCAGATCACGTATCAAGCCCACGCCATCCGTGTTATCACCATACGTCAGCCCATTGCCACCTACCGTTAGTGTATTAACCGCTTTGGCTCGCTGGGCACGTTTACTTAAAGTGTCGCATAGCGCAAAGGCGTCGCCTTTAAAAGGCACGGTTACGTTGGCACCACGCCCGCCTTTCTCAACAAACGATCGCCAAGTTTCGGCAAAGCCATCCAGAGGCGCCCGTTCCTTCGTATATTCAATGTCCTGCTTGGTTTGCTGGGCAAACTCGGTGTGAATCAGTGGCGATTTTGAGTGCTCTATGGGATTACCAAACACGCAGTAACGGTCACTCATTGGCTCGCTCCTATGCATTCTTTCATATTCCAAAGATCCCCTTACGTAGTTATGTGTGCATTGTCAGTAAGCGTTCGTTGGATTGCTTATTTATTACCTGCTAATCCCCAGCCAGTCACGAGGCACCAGATAACTATTAAGCTTGGCTTCGGCGCTGTCGGCGTCGGGTGTGTAAGCATATTCCCAGCGCGCAAGTGGCGGCATGGACATTAAAATCGACTCGGTACGCCCGCCGCTTTGCAGGCCAAATAGCGTGCCCCGGTCCCACACCAGATTAAACTCTACATAGCGGCCACGCCGATAAAGCTGGAATTCACGCTCACGCTCGCCCCAGGCATCGGTTTTACGTCGCTCCACAATAGGCAGATAAGCATCCAAAAAGCTATCGCCTACGGCGCGCTGAAAGGCAAAGCACTCATCAAAGCTGCCCGCATTGAGATCATCAAAAAACAGCCCCCCCACGCCACGAGTTTCGTCGCGATGCTTTAGGTAGAAGTAGTCGTCACACCAGGCCTTATAGCGGGCGTATACGTCATCGCCAAAGGGGTCGCAGGCGGCTTTGGCAACCCGATGCCAATGCACAACATCATCGAGCACCGGGTAGTAGGGGGTTAAATCAAACCCACCGCCAAACCACCACACCGGTGGCTCACCCTCTTTCTCGGCGATAAAGAAGCGCACGTTGCCATGGCTAGTGGGGATATGCGGATTTTCAGGATGCAGCACCCAGGAAACCCCGACCGCATGAAAACTGCGTCCGGCAAGCTCCGGGCGGGCAGCGGTGGCAGAAGGCGGTAGCTTAGCACCGTAGACATGGGAAAAATTGACGCCGCCTTTTTCGAACACGCCGCCCTGCTCAATGACCCGAGAACGACCGCCGCCGCCCTCTTCACGCTGCCAGCTGTCCTCGCGGAATGTACCACGGCCATCGGCGGCGGCCAGGCCCTCGCAGAGCCGCTCCTGCAGGTCCAGCAGGTACGTTTTAACATTATTCAGGTGCTCTTGGGCCACGGTGTCTCCAAGATGGTGTCAAAAGGGTTAATAGTAATGGTAAGGGGTGAAGGGCGAATCGGCAAAAATAGACGAGTTCTAAAGCGTTACGATCGTGATTGGAAACGCGTGAGCGCTCGGCGATAGGCACCGCTTCGCACCGCACGGCTGATCATAGGCATGGCGCTTTTGATCCCGGCCCGTACCAGGCGGCGCTGAATCCGTGGCATGTTCAGTTCAAGCTGATTTGCGGCCCATTCGGGAAGTAGATCGATTCCTGCACGCATGAAAAGCGCACCGGCCGGGCCAAAGATCACATGGCGCGGCGGGGCATCTAGCAATACCTGCACGACTTCCCGGGTGCGCTCGTCACAAATGAGTTCACGCCGTTTAGCGTCCAGGTATGCATCAATCGCAGCGCGACTATCGGGTACGTTGCTTGCGCCCAACGCCTCGGCAATACAGGCGGTCTCGAAAAAGTAACGATCCTGGCTTTCGCGCTCAAGCTGAGGATTACGATAACGCAGATGCGCAGCCATGAAGCGGCTCATCTCAGCGACATGCACCCAGGTAAGAAGATCCGGATCGTCGGCAGAATAAGGACGGCCATCGGCGGCGTGGCCGCGTACCTTGGCATGCACCCGGCGCACCCGGGCAATCGCCTCTTCGGCCTGCTCGAAAGTACCGAAGCTGGTGGTGGCGATAAAGTCGCTGGTGCGTCTTAGCCGCCCGACCATATCATGACGAAAGCTTGAGTGATCCCATACGCCAGCCAGCGCCAGCGGATGCAGCATCTGCAAGAGCAGCGCGCTGATGCCGCCGCACATCATGGGCGTAAAGTCGCCATGAATATTGCGCACCAGGCCATCCAGAGGAAAGGGGCCGGGATTTTGCGCAGCGCGTGCCTCACCCAGGCGCGCCGCCATGGCGTCATACAGAAAAGTGGCCACGGCTAGGCGCGCATCACCTGACCCGTGGCAAGGTCGCGGATAGTGCTGGGCCGCGAGTTACCGCCAAGCTCACCAGCAACCATTGCGGCGATCTCCTGACCAAAAATGCTGACAATTTCGTCACTGCTCATGGCCGGCGGCTCTCCGGCGCGATTGGCCGAGGTAGACACCAGCGGCCCGCCAAACGCTTCGCATAATGCTTTCATCAACGGGTGATCGGTCACCCGCAAGGCTACGCGCTGGTGAGCACCGCGCACCAAGGGATGGCTGCGGCCATTATCCGGCACTAACCAGGTATTGGGGCCGGGCCAGCTGGCAGCCAGCGGTGCGTGTAGTGCGAGCGGCAGTTGGCTTAGCCAGGGTTGGAACTGCTTGATGCTGGCAGCGACCAAAATAACGCCCTTGGCGGGGTCACGTGCCTTCATGCGCATCAGGTGCGTCAGTGCTTCGCCGTTATCCGGGTCGCAGCTAAGCCCCCACACCGCTTCGGTGGGGCAGGCAATCACGCCACCTGCATGTAACGCATTAACGGCAGTTTCGAGGTTGGTGGCCGGTTTCATGGCAACTCCTGCTCTACTAGAGGCGACGGGCGATAATGAGAATACGCATATTTTATCATGGCCTGGGCAAACGCACCCAGCCACCCGCCTGCTGGGCCACCCATCCATCAAGTTCCAGCATCAGTAGCCGCTGCTGACAACCGCTGACGGTTTCGCCGGTATTGTGTACCAGCACATCAAGGGGCACGGGTGTTGCGGATAAAGCGTTAAGCAGCGTATCCGGCAGCGGCTCGCTTTCGCGCGGGGGTAGTGAAGATGGTAGTGAAGATGAAGATGCAGCCGCTAGCTGATCACGCCCTGCTTGTTGATGGCCTGTCTGATCATAGTCTGCCTGGCCATGACTTGCTTGGGGTAGAAAGTGGCCTGCCCACTGCTGCAATTCCTCAACAATATCGTCAACGTGGCGCACCAGCGTTGCCCCGTTACGTAAGAGATGCAGGCAGCCTTGTGCCTGTACGTTATGCAGCGAACCCGGCACCGCAAATAGCTCTTTGCCCTGCTCCAGTGCCAGGCGCGCACTAACCAACGAGCCGCTTTTCTCCGTGGCCTCCACTACTAACGTGCCCAGGGAAAGCCCGGTCACAATCCGGTTGCGGCGCGGGAAGAACGCTGGGCGCGCCGTTGTGCCCGGCGGGTGTTCCGATAACAGCAGCCCTCCGGGGGCGTTACTTAGCTGCTCGTGAAGGTCGCGGTGTCTGGCAGGATAAATAACGTCCACGCCACAGCCCAGTACTGCGATACTGCTACCTCCGGCATTGAGCGCCGCGCGCTGGGCAATGCCGTCGATCCCCAATGCCATACCACTAACGATGCACCACCCCCGACAAGCCAGCTCCCGTGCAAACCCCTGCGCATTGGCGCTGCCTTCGGAAGTAGGTTTGCGCGTCCCCACCATGGCAAGCGTCGGCCCGTTAAGCGCCGCAAGATCCCCCTGCGCCCATAAGATGGCGGGTGGGTCCGGCAACTCGTTTAACAGCTCAGGCCAGGCAGGATGATGACGATGCAAAATATGCCGATGATGTCCACCCTGCTGCCATGCCAAGGCATCGTCTACACACTGCTGAAGCGGGCTGCGCTCTGGATGTTCAAGCCATAGCCTTAACGCGCTGGCGGCATTACTGGGCAGCGCGGCAAGCCAGCCTTCCGGCCAGCGTGGCTTGCGGGCCACCAGTTGGCTAATCCGCAAGGCGCCCATTCCCGGCAAGGCGTTAACGACTAACCACTCGCTGGCATCCATTGGCTCTCCTTAAAGTGCATGTCCGATTTAAAAGTATCCTATTGATTCGGGAACACTACCTGATCCCCGACTTCCAGCACGTTGGATGTCTGCATCACCAGCGCGAAGCTCACCTGCTGATAAGGCTTAATGACCATTAATTTGCCCGAGGGCGTCGGCGGCAGCTGGGTCACTGGCGGGTCATCAAACGTTTCGCCTGGCTGGTTAACCTGAAGGACATGCCCGGCTTGCAAGCCATCCTGAGTACCCAGATCGATGCTCACGATCTGCAGGCGGCCTATAAAACGCAGCCCGTCTGGCACATCAAGAATACGTCCACTCACGTTGCGGGGAGGCAGTTGCGGCTGTAGCGCAGAGGGCGGCGGGTGCTGTTCCCGAACAAGGATAAGATCATTACGCCGCACCTCCTGATGGGCGCGGAGTATTTCCAGTGCCAGCATATCGCCAGCGGTGCGCAAGTGGCGCGCCTCGCCAATGTTAGTGAGCGCTTGGCCCAGCGGCGTGCCGTCGTCAGCGGTATAGGTTTGCGTCGGGCGGTAAATACCTAGCGTGGCACTCTTCTGCGCAATATCCTGTGCATTCTTTTGTACATTCTCCTGTACGTTGCCTCGCGCAAAAATCGTATCGCCCGGCGCATGGAGCAGGCGCTGATTCTCGCCGCCAATGACGTAAGCTGGCGCTTGCACAGCTTCGCCCGGCTCCACTACGCGGTATTCACGCCAGAAGGCATCCAGGCTTTCAGGCGATAGCGGGTTTAATTCGTTAAGCCGCGCATCATTCTGATCACTACCTGCCGCGGACATGCTTACCCACAGCGATAGGCTGATTAGCGCGGCGCTTTTCAGGCCCAATGCTAAGTAGAGTGACCGTTTACGCAGTACGCGTGGGGCGCGCTGCATGGCCGTGACATCGCTAAAGGCTAGTATCGTCATCCCACGCTCCTTGAGGATGTTGCGATCGACTTTCACCGCGCTGCTGGCCCTGCGCCCATGCCCAGGAGTGCTGTCAGCGTGATATAATAGTTATTAGAACAGTGTGAGGCCGCAACGACCCGGCCTGATTATCAAAGATTCAGCATAACGGTGATTGTAAACTCATGGCCAAACTTCCTATTCTCGAATTCCCCGATGAGCGCCTGCGCACCAAGGCGGTACCGGTGGAAACCGTTGACGATGAGATCCGCCAACTTGTCGACGATATGTTAGAGACCATGTACGACGCTCGCGGCATTGGTCTTGCGGCCACCCAGATCGATGTCCATCGGCGCGTCGTCGTCATGGATGTCAGCGAAGACAATTCGCAGCCGCTTGTCTTGATCAACCCCCGCTACACGCCTATCGGCGAAGAGCAGGAACCGCTTTCAGAAGGCTGCCTATCGATTCCTGAGCACTACGCCGAAGTGCCGCGTTACCTGAAGGTCCAACTCAACGCCCTTGACCGCAACGGCGATGCTTACGAAATTGAGGCTGACGGCCTGCTGGCACACTGTATTCAGCACGAGTACGACCACCTGGAAGGCGTACTGTTTGTTGATTACCTGTCGCCGCTTAAACGTGATCGCATTATGAAAAAAATGCAGAAACGCCATAAGCTGATGCAGGACAACGGCTAGCTCTGTTTTATTACAGCTACGTTTTGCATAGCCTCGTTTTATCATAGTTTACTTCGGTTTTCGCAAGAAAGTTTTGCTGAAACGTTTGCGACAAGCGTGATGACAACGCTTAAGGCCGAGAAGCCCGGTGATCACAACAGTTGTTGTATGCCTTCGCTTCTCGGCCTTTATTGTTGGTCTGGGCTTTCTCTTTTTCCCTGTTATTAGGTAGCTATTGTCATGTCACAGTTGCGCGTTGTTTTTGCTGGCACGCCTGATTTCGCAGCCTCAAGCCTTGCGGCTCTACTGGATGGCAACCATGAAGTGGTGGCGGTGTATACCCAGCCTGACCGCCCAGCGGGGCGCGGACGCAAACTCACGCCCAGCCCTGTGAAAAAGCTTGCCCTTGAACACGATCTGCCGGTTTACCAGCCCCAGACGTTTAAAGATACCGACGCCCAGGCCGAATTGGCGGCACTTAACGCGGATATCATGGTGGTCGTTGCTTACGGATTATTGCTCCCCCAAGTAGTGCTCGATACGCCGCGCCTGGGCTGCATTAACGTGCATGCATCGCTACTGCCCCGCTGGCGCGGCGCGGCACCCATTCAGCGCGCAATTGAGGCGGGCGACTCCGCCTCGGGCGTAACCATCATGCAAATGGATGCGGGGCTGGATACTGGGGCGATGCTGCACGAAGTACGCACGCCGATTACTGAGCGCACCACCGGCGGTGACCTTCACGACCGCCTGGCTATTCAAGGCGCCGGTGCGTTAATGAGCGTGTTGGACGATATCGCCCAAGGCAAGGCGAGCGCCACACCTCAGCCTGCCGAAGGCGTCACCTACGCCACCAAACTCAGCAAGGCCGAAGCCGAGCTGGACTTTACCCGGCCCGCTGAGGAGCTTGCGCGTAAAATTCGCGCCTTCAACCCCTGGCCGGTTGCCTGGTGCCAATTGGGCGATGACCGCCTGCGCCTGCTGATGGCAAGCATTGAGAGCGGCGAGCACGCCCCGCAGCTTCCCGGCATGCTTTTGGAGCATGGCGAAGATCACCTGCGCATCGCCTGCGGCGCTGAAGGCCGCGAGGTCCTCTGCATCAGCAGCGCCCAACTGCCGGGCGGCAAAGCCATGGCGGTGCGCGACTTACTCAATGCCCGCCACGCACGCCTTACCACCGGCACCCGCCTTGGTCAGCAATCCCAGCAAGGAGACTCTTTATGAGCCAACAACGTTCTGCGCAACGCGGGCGCCCGTCAGCCAACAGCGGCCAAGACGTTCGCGCCGCCGCCGCTCGCGCCCTGGCGCCGGTCATCAGCCAGCAAGGCTCACTTTCAAGCCTGGATGAACACAGCGTGGTTGCCCGCGACCGAGGGCTTCTAAAAGAGCTCTGCTTTGGCACCTGCCGCCGTCTTCCACGCCTGGAGGCTCTTGCCGTCACGTTGCTGAAACAGCCTTTTAAAAAGCGTGACAGCGATATCCATGCCCTGCTGCTGGTGGGTATTTATCAGCTGCTGTATATGCGCATTCCCGCCCACGCGGCGGTAGGTGAAACGGCGGGCGCCGCGCGTTTGCTGGGTAAAGAGTGGGCAACCCGCGTGTTAAATGGCTGCCTGCGCCGCCTGCAGCGAGAATCCGATGCGCTTCAGGAAGCGGTCGACCGCGATGAAAGCGTCGCGCTGTCCCACCCCCGCTGGTTGCTGGATACGCTGCGCAACGCCTGGCCCGAGCAGTGGCGTGCCATCGTCGAAGCCAATAATGAGCCCGGCCCCATGACTCTGCGGGTTAACCAGCGCTATAACGACCGTGAAGCGTACCTGGAAAAGCTCGTTGAGGCCGGCTTAAACGGCGAGCTATGCACCCACTCGCCGGATGGCATTACGCTGCATACCCCGTGCGATGTTACGACCCTGCCGGGGTTTGCCGAAGGCCACGTCAGCGTGCAGGATGAGGCGGCTCAGCTTAGCGCCGCACTGCTGGGCCCAGCGCTTGCTCCCCGAGCAGGCGCCCATGTGCTGGATGCGTGTAGCGCGCCCGGCGGTAAAACCGCTCACTTGCTTGAGCAGTTCGATATTGCCCTGACCGCTCTGGATAGCGACAACCACCGTCTATCGCGCGTTGAAGACACCCTCAACCGGCTAGGCTTATCCGCTGAATTGCAGCATGCCGATGCCGCCGAGCGTGACTGGTGGAACGGCACGCCGTTTGAAGCTATTCTTCTGGATGCCCCTTGCTCCAGTACCGGGGTTATCCGGCGCCATCCAGATATCAAGGCGCTGCGCCGTAAAGAGGACATCCGCCAGTTAGCCAAGCTGCAACAGCAGCTACTGGATAACTTGTGGCCTCTGCTACGCGAAGGCGGCACGCTGCTCTACGCCACCTGTTCAGTACTGCCTGAAGAGAACGCCAAGCAGATCGATGCGTTTTTAGCCCGGACACCGGATGCCAAGGTGACCACGCCCAATGACGTTGCCTGGGGAGTGCCGAGCGGCCAAGGTCGTCAGCTGTTTCCCGAACAGGGACGTCACGATGGCTTTTTTTATGCCAGACTAGAGAAGCATACTGCTTAAACGTAAGTAGTGAATTCATGACTAAGGATGGAGATAACATGACGCAACATACCTACAAGCACGTAGAAATCACCGGCTCTTCCGAAAAAGGTATTGAGGACGCCGTGCAGAACGCACTTGCTAAAGCCTCAGAATCCATTCAGCACATGCGCTGGTTGGAAGTGACCGATACCCGTGGTCATATCGAAGATGGTCGCGTTGCTCACTGGCAGGTCACTGTCAAAGTTGGCTTCACGCTGGAATAAATCCTACCTGCTTTTCGACGGCGGCTGGTTTACACTGGCCGCCGTCTTTGTTGCAGCGCATTACGTTAGAGCTATTTATAAGAACTGTATATAAGAACTGTGTATAAGAACTTTATATCAGCACTTTATATCAGCACTTTATATTAGGACTTCACGTTAGACATTGCGCTGGCGCTTTTAATGGAACCGATGCTCAGTAATGAAAATCATCATTCTCGGCGCTGGCCAGGTCGGCGGTACCCTGGCGGAGCACCTCGCCCGCGAGGAAAACGACATCACCGTGGTCGATACCGACACCAATAAACTGCGCGAGCTGCACACCAAGCTCGATATTCGCACTGTGATCGGCGCGGCTTCCTACCCCAACGTTCTGCGCCAAGCCGGCTGTGAAGATGCCGATATGTTGATTGCGGTCACCAACTCCGATGAAGTCAACATGATCGCCTGCCAGGTTGCGCATACCCTGTTTCGTACGCCCACCAAAATTGCCCGGGTGCGCGCCACGCCGTATCTCACCCGCAAGGGGCTATTCGCCCACGAAGCGATCCCGATTGATGTGTTGATCAGCCCCGAGCAGGTGGTCACGGATCACGTACGCCGTTTGATCGAACATCCGGGTGCCCTACAGGTGCTGGATTTTGCCGGGGGGCTGGTACAGCTGGTAGCAGTAAAAGCGGTGTTTGGTGGCCCGCTGGTGGGCCAGGATCTCGCGTTTTTGCGCCATCATATGCCCAACGTGGATACCCGCGTGGCGGCGATTTATCGGCGCAACCGGCCGATTATCCCGCGCGGCGATACGGTCATTGAAGCCGACGACGAGGTGTTCTTCCTCGCCGCCCGGCGCGATATTCGCGCGGTGATGAGTGAGCTCAGGCGTATCGAACGCGGCTTTCGCCGAGTGGTAATTGCCGGGGGCGGGAATATCGGCGAGCGCCTGGCCGAACACCTGGAGCATAGCCACCAGGTCAAGATCATCGAGCATAGCCTTGAGCGCTGCACCACGCTGTCCGAGCGGCTGAACCGCACGGTGGTGCTACACGGCAGCGCCACCAGCAAGCGGCTGCTTGAAGAAGAGAACATTGAAGACTGCGATATCTTCTGCGCGCTGACCAACGACGACGAGGTCAATATCATGTCGTCGCTGCTCGCCAAACGCCTGGGGGCCAAAAAGGTTCTGACGCTGATCAACAACGCCGCCTATGTGGATCTGGTGCAGGGCGGCGATATCGATATCGCGATTTCTCCCCAGCAGGCGACTATCGGCAGCCTCTTAACCCACGTGCGCCGCGGCGATATCGTCAACGTGCACTCGCTGCGCCGTGGGGCGGCGGAAGCCATTGAGGCTATCGCCCACGGCGACAAGCAGTCTTCCAAGGTGGTGGGCCGTACCATCCGCGAGATCAATCTGCCGGACGGCACCACCATCGGCGCGATTGTGCGCGGCAAGGAAGTCATTATCGCCCACGGCGATGTTTTGGTGGAAAGCGGTGACCACGTGATTCTGTTTGTGATCGACAAGCGCCGCATCCGTGATGTGGAACGCCTATTCCAAGTCGGTTTGACGTTCTTTTAGGAGCATGCAACAACCATGAGTCTGCGGGTCATTTCACGCATTTTAGGGCTACTGCTGATGCTGTTTAGCCTGACCATGCTCCCCCCCATGTTAATTTCCCTATGGTTTCGCGATGGGGTCTGGCACGCCTTCATGATTGGTCTCGCCATTACGGTGGTGACCGGCTTGATCATTTATCTGCCTAACCGAAAAGCCCGTAAAGAGCTGCGCATCCGCGATGGGTTTTTAATTGCGGCCATGTTCTGGACGGTACTGGCCCTGTTCGGTTCGCTGCCCTTGATGCTGTTTGGCGATACCGCGCTGAGCATTACCGATGCAGTGTTTGAATCGTTTTCCGGCTTGACCACGACGGGTGCCACGGTGATTACCGGGATCGATTTTCTACCCGAATCGATTCGCTACTATCGTCAGCAGCTCCAGTGGCTAGGCGGAATGGGGATCGTGGTACTGGCCGTGGCGATTCTCCCCATGCTAGGCGTCGGCGGGATGGCACTCTACCGCACCGAGATCCCGGGGCCGCTAAAGGATTCCAAGCTGACCCCCAGAATCACCGAAACGGCCAAGGCGCTGTGGTATATCTATGCCACGCTGACTATTGCCTGCATGGTGGCCTATATGCTCGCGGGCATGAACTGGTTCGATGCGCTCGGGCACAGCTTCTCGACCGTGGCGATTGGCGGCTTCTCGACCCACGATGCCAGCATCGGCTACTTCAATAGCCCGTCTATCGAGCTGATCTGCGTGGGCTTTATGCTGATTTCAGCATTCAGCTTCAGCCTGCACTTTATAGCCTGGCGCGAAAAGCGCTTGCTGCATTACTTCCAGGACCCTGAAGCGCGCTTCTTAATGCTATTTCTGGCGGGACTGGTCACCATTGCCGTGATCACCCTATGGCTGACGCAAACCTACGATACGATGAGCGGCTTGCGCTACGGTCTTTTCGAAGTGGTCTCGGTTGCCACTACGGCGGGCTTTTCCGTGGCCGATTTCTCGGCCTGGCCCGGCGCCCTGCCCTTCTTACTTTTCATTGCAGCGTTTGTGGGTGGCTGTTCAGGGTCAACCGCGGGTGGCATGAAGGTTATCCGTATTATCCTGATCCTCAAGCAGGGCATGCGTGAAGTCATGCGCCTAATTCATCCCAACGCGGTGATTGCGGTCAAGGTCGGCAAAGTGAGCGTCCCCGATAGCATTGCCCAGGCGGTTTGGGGTTTTTTCTCCGCCTACGTCATGCTGTTCTTTTTAATGATGGTCGGCGTGATGGCCACCGGTGTCGATCAGATCACGGCCTGGTCATCGGTGGGTTCCGCGCTTAATAACCTGGGCCCGGCGCTCGGCGAAGCCAGCAGCCACTACGGCGAGCTACCTGATCTTGCGAAATGGATACTGGTACTTGCAATGCTCTTGGGCCGCCTGGAAATTTTTACCGTGTTAGTGTTGTTTACCCCGGCCTTCTGGCGACGCTAGCACTTTGATGCCGCTTCATATTTGAGTTGAGATATCATGAATCACGATGAAACCACCCCGCTGAGCGCGGCACCTGCCGCCTTGCCGGCTACCAGCGGGCCGCTGAAAACGGTTGCCGTTGGCGACACCACCTATACGCTATTGGGTACGGCACATGTTTCGGCGCAAAGTGCTGATGACGTGCGCAGCCTTGCCGATAGCGGCCAGTTTGACGCTATCGCCATCGAGCTCTGCGATGCCCGCCACCACAGCATGAATAACCCTGACGCTATGGGCGAGCAGGACCTGTTCCAGGTATTCAAGCAGGGTAAGGCCGGTATGGTAGCGGCAAGCTTGGCGCTGGGCGCTTTTCAGCAGCGCATCGCCGAGCAGTCGGGTATAGAGCCGGGCGCAGAGATGCGTGCAGCCCTTGAAGAGTGCCGCAGCCGCAACCTACCGTTGCTGCTGGTCGACCGCGATGTGGGCGTAACGCTCAAGCGCATCTACCGTAACGTTCCCTGGTGGCAGCGGTTTTCGCTTTTTTCCGGTTTGATTGGCAGCGTGCTATCACGCCAGGACGTATCCAAGGAAGAGATCGAAAAGCTTAAAGAAGGCGACATGCTGGAAGCCACGTTCAGCGAGTTTGCCGCCGAGTCGGAAGCGCTTTATACCCCGCTGATTCGCGAACGCGACCGCTATATGGCCCTGCGCCTTGCGGAACAGGCCCCACCCGGGCGCTTTAAAAACGTATTGGTGGTGCTGGGTGCCGGGCACCTCAAAGGTACCGTCGAGCACTTGGAGGCCCCGCTTCCGGAAAATCCCACGGTTGAGCGCGAAGCCCTGGAAGCAACACCACCGCCCTCTAAGCTGTGGAAGGCTCTGCCCTGGCTGATTACCATTCTGGTGATTACCGGCTTTGCGATTGGCTTTTCACGCAATACGGATCTCGGCTGGCAGCTGGTGCTGGAGTGGTTTTTGATCAACGGCATCTTATCCGGCGGTGCGACCATTATTGCGCTTGCCCACCCGGTCACGGTCATCGCCACCTTCTTTGCCGCTCCACTGACCTCGCTAAACCCGACCATTGGCGCAGGCTTTGTCGCCGCTGGGGTCGAGCTTTACATGCGCAAGCCCAAAGTGCGTGACTTCTCATCGCTGCGTAAAGACGTCACCCACCTTAAAGGCTGGTGGAAAAATCGTGTATCGCGCACGCTGCTGGTGTTTATCCTGGCAACGCTGGGCTCGGCGATAGGCACCTGGGTCGCGGGTTTCAGAATTGCCGGCGCTCTGTTTGGTGGCGACGCCGCGTGAGTATGCACCGGCGCGCACCCTGGCAGGCGGATGCCCTGCTGCTGCTGGTAACCATACTGGCGGCGGGCGGTTGGATTTTCTCCAAAGAAGCCCTTGCCGGAATGCCGCCACTGCTGTTTATTGGCACGCGTTTTTTGCTGGCCGGGCTAATCCTGCTGGGGTTTGCCTGGCCTGCGCTAAGCCGTATGCCCGCCCGCCGTATTCGGCGCGGTATTTTTGTAGGCCTGCTGTTTAGCGTCGCGATTGGCTTCTGGATCATGGGGCTTAAAACGTCCAACCACCTGGGCGAAAGCGCGTTTATCAATAGCCTGGGGATACTGCTGGTTCCTGTGGTCGCCAAGCTACTGTTTGGCGACCGCCCGCCACGCACCACCTGGATAGCCCTGCCCGTTGCCCTGCTGGGTTTTGCCCTACTCTCGCTCAATGCGGGCTTTAGAGTAGAAACCAGCCAGCTTTTAATGGTATGCGCAGCGCTCTGCTTTGCGTTCCTGATTAATGTTAATACCCGCGTGGTGCGTAATGTACCCGCCCTGCCGCTGACCACGCTGCAGCTATTATCGGTGGGTACCGTGTTAACCATCGTGTCGTTTACGTTTGAACGTCAGCCCGTGGCGCTTAATACGTCTATTCTGGGCTGGTTTATCGCCAGTGTGCTGCTCGCAAGCTCTGCGCGGTTTTTCCTGCAGATCACCGCCCAGGGAATGACCACGCCCAGCCATGCCTCGGTCGTTTTGATGCTGGAAGCGGTATGGACGGCGTTATTCGCCGCCTGGTGGTTTGGCGAAACCATGGCACCGCTTCAGCTGCTCGGCTGTGGGCTGATTTTTACCGCCCTGCTGATTAACCGCTGGTATTGGGTGCGGAAAATACTGCTGCGCTGGTTACCCGGCGCTGCCCGCTAGGCTTTAGTCTTCCAACACTTCCTGACGTGCCAACAGGCGCGTCATTGCCTCGGTGGGTTCGGCAATTTTCTTGTAGAACCGGCTGGCGGCGTAGCTATCGTTAAATACATCAAAGTAGTCATCCAGCACCGCCGCCGCGTTCTCATCCCCGCCCTGGCGCAGCAACTCAATAGCCACTTCTGCCGTGCATAAATGCGCTTTAGAAGCAGGCTTGCGCAGCCGGTAACGGGTTTCGCGCTCGGTACGTAAAGGCAGTACCGGCAAGCTATCCAGGTAAGCGCTTTTGCGGAACATGCGCCGCGCCTGACGCCAGGTGCCATCCAGAATGATAAACACCGGGATGCGTGAATCCTGCTTGACACTATGTACCGCATCCATCCCCACCACGCGATCCGCATAGTCCGGCTGATCATCGGGGAAAATCAAAAACGGCGCATAGCGCGGGTCTGCCAGCAGAGCGGTCAACTGCGCATCGGGCGCCGTGCGGTACCAGGTAAACACCTGGGTTTGCGCCAGCACATCACCAATCAACCGGCCGGTATTGGTCGGTTTATAGTGCTCCAGCGAGTGAGTAATCAGCCATACCTGGGCGTAGCTTTCCGCCTTTACCTGATACGGGCACAGGCAGTTCAGCTTGGGTAGATTGCAGCCTTCGCAGCGTATGACAAAACTGCCCCGCGCCTTGAACTCTCGCCGCGGCGGGCGCGGATGGCCGGTAGCCGGATCACACTCAGGGGAAGTATCAGAGGCAGACATCCGCGCTCCAGACAGAAGAAAAGGGCGCAGAGTATAAAGCAGGGCATCCCGAATGACGAACCCAACC
This sequence comes from Halomonas sp. AOP7-B1-5, assembly GCF_052353045.1. Classification (NCBI taxonomy): domain Bacteria; kingdom Pseudomonadati; phylum Pseudomonadota; class Gammaproteobacteria; order Oceanospirillales; family Halomonadaceae; genus Halomonas; species Halomonas sp. AOP7-B1-5. Next base: position 64,516 of record NZ_JBQTDC010000013.1, read on the forward strand.
ATGTAAACCAGAAAAATTCTTGAAGTTGACATAACACTCTTGGCGCCGATAAAGTCTAGTCAACTTATTAAATCAAAATGGTTTACCGATGACTGCGACTGCCGCCCCCCGCCATGACTGGACGTTAGACGAAATCAATGCGCTTTTTGCGCTGCCGTTCAATGATCTGCTGTTTCAGGCCCAGCAGGTTCACCGGGCGCACTTTGATGCCAATGCCGTGCAGATATCCACGCTACTATCGATAAAAACCGGTGCCTGCCCGGAAGACTGCAAGTACTGTCCACAGTCCGGCCACTACAACACGCAGCTCGAAAAAGAGAAGCTGCTGGAGATCGAAAAGGTCGTCGAGCAAGCTCAGGCGGCAAAAGCGGCAGGCGCCAGCCGTTTCTGCATGGGCGCTGCATGGCGCAGCCCGCGCGAAAAGGATTTAGTGCTGGTTGAAGAGATGGTGCGTCAGGTAAAAGCCTTGGGGCTTGAAACCTGCATGACGCTGGGCATGGTGGACAATCTTCAGGCCAGCCGCCTGGCGGCCGCAGGGCTTGATTATTACAACCACAACCTGGATACATCGCCCGACTACTACGGCGAGATCATCACCACACGCACCTATAGCGACCGCCTGGAGACCCTGGCCACGGTGCGCGACGCGGGCATGAAGGTATGTTCGGGTGGCATTCTGGGCATGGGCGAAGACGCCCAGGATAGAAGCGCCCTGCTGCAACAGCTGGCGAAACTCACTCCCCACCCAGAATCAGTGCCGATCAATATGCTGGTAAAAGTGCCCGGTACGCCGCTGGAAAATGCAGACGACATGGACCCTCTCGAATTTATCCGCGCCATCGCCGTTGCCCGTATCATGATGCCGCAAAGCCACGTGCGCCTGTCAGCCGGGCGCGAGCAGATGAGCGAATCTACCCAGGCGCTGGCGTTTCTGGCGGGCGCCAACTCGATCTTCTACGGTGACAAGCTGCTGACCACCGGCAATCCCCAGGCTGACCGCGACCGTGCCCTGTTTGCCAAGCTGGGCCTGCACCCTGAAAAGCGCGAGACCTGTGAAAGCGAAGACACCCAGGCCGCACGCCTTGCCCAGCAGGCGCAGCAGGCGCAGCAGCAACAGCTTAATGAACGCGCCGCCGAGCTTGCGGTGGATGCCAGTGTCTAAAGCGTGGCGTGAGCGACTAGGCAATGCTCATGATACTCGCCAGCATGCTCGGCAGTGGCGCGCTCGGCGCATCAGGCAGCCGGCGTTGCTGGATTTCGCAGGCAATGACTACCTCGGCCTGGCGAAAGACCCGCGGGTCCAGAACGCCCAGGCCGAAGGTGCCCGCCGGTTTGGCGCGGGTGCTGGCGCATCGCATCTGGTAAACGGTCATCTGGCGATTCATGAAGCCTTGGAAGAGGCATTGGCCACCTGGACGGGGCGCGAGCGCGCGCTGCTGTTCTCCACCGGCTATATGGCGAATCTGGGCGTACTCCAAGCGCTTGCCGATACTGATACGGCCATCTTTCATGATCGACTCAATCACGCCTCGCTGCTGGACGGCAGTGCGCTAAGCGGCGCTCGCTCGCGGCGCTACCACCATAACGATATTGACGATTTGACCCGCCTGATGGCGCGCAGCGCCTGTACGCACAAGTTGGTGGTAAGCGACGGTGTCTTCAGCATGGACGGCGACGTGGCCGATATTGCCGCTCTGGCGCAGGTAAGCCAACAGCATGACGCCTGGCTGATGATCGATGATGCCCATGGCATGGGCGTTATGGGCGTTAACGGTAGCGGTTGCGTCGGGCCTCGCTGGAATAGCCAGCAAGTGCCCATTCTGGTGGGCACGCTAGGCAAGGCGCTAGGTACTGGCGGTGCGTTCGTCGCGGGTGATGCGCTACTCATTGACCACCTGACCCAGTTCGCCAGAAGCTATGTTTACACCACCGCGCAGCCGCCCAGCGTTGCCGCCGCGACGCTTCAAGCGCTCACCATTGTTCAGCGTGAACCCGAGCACCGCGAGCGTCTTGCGCGGCATATCAGTTACTTCCGTGAGGAGGCCTTGCGGCTCAACCTGCCGCTAGGCGAATCACGCACGCCCATTCAGCCGCTGTTGCTGGGAAGCGAATCGCACTTAATGCTGTGGGCCGAACGCCTGCACCACGCGGGCATCGATGTTGGCGCGATTCGTCCACCGACAGTGCCCAAGGGTGAGTCGCGCCTACGGATCACGCTGAGCGCCCGCCATTCGCGCGGCGATATTGATCAGTTGCTTGAGACATTGGACGCCTGCCGTCGGGAGATTTCATGACACGCCTGGTACTGCTTTCCGGCTGGGGAATTGACCAGCGCATCTGGCAGCCGCTTGAGCCCCACTGGCCAGACAACGTTGATGTCGTCACCGTTGACTGGCCAGGCTACGGCAAGACGCCCTCTCTACCTGGCAACGCCACCATGGAGACGCTTGCCGCGGCCATGGCGAACCGTCTGCCAAGCGATGCCGTTTGGGTGGGGTGGTCGTTGGGCGGCCTGCTGGCAACCGCCCTGCTTGATTACCTGCCCGCGCCGCGGGGGCTAGTGCTGCTGGGAGCAGGCGCCCGGTTCTGTGCGCCGGGCAGCACGCTTGCCGCAGAGCTTGCCGACTTCCAGGCAGTGTTTGCGCACCGCCCTGATGCCGCCTGGCGGCACTTCCTGCACTGGCAGTCCCAGGGTGAGCCCACGCCCCATCACGCTCATACGCAGCTTCGCGAGTTATTGGGCAAGACGCCTGTTGCAGATCACACGACCCTGGCCACGGGCCTTCACTGGCTGGCCACGCTGGATAACCGCCGGCGCCTCAAAACACCTCCCTGCCCGGTAGTTCATCTAGTTGGCGAGCACGACCCGTTGGCAAGCCAAACTGCACGCCACGAGGCGCTGACGCTTGAGCACTGTGGCCATGGTCCCATGCTTTCGCAGCCAGCGCATTTGGCCTCCCTGCTCGCCGCTAAGGCCACTGCGTTATCCGTAGAGGAGATAGCATGAGTCTTAGTACCGCTCAACCGCTGCTACCGCCCGAGGCTGACTGGCCGGCCAAAGTAGCCCGCGCCTTCTCTCGGGCGGCGTCTCGTTATGACACTCTGGCCAGCGCCCAGCGGCATATCGGCGAGTCGCTGTGGCGCGGCCTGCCAGGCACCGCCCAGCACATACTCGACCTAGGGTGCGGCACCGGCTACTGGTCGCAGCGGCTGGCCGCTCGTTACCCCACCGCGCACGTGACGGGGCTGGATATTGCACCGGGTATGCTGGAACACGCCCAGGCGCGCCATGGAGATACGATTACCTGGCAACTGGGCAGTGCCGAATCGTTACCCCTGCCCGCAGAATCGTTGGACCTGGTATTTTCCAATCTGGCGATCCAGTGGTGCCGCGACAGCCTGGCTGTCATGGAGGCGCTTTATCGCGTGCTGGCCCCGGGCGGCCAGGCGTTCATTACTACACTGCTGCCCGGCACGCTCAGCGAAATTGCCTTCGCCTGGCAGCGGCCAGACGCTGTGCTGAAAACACCAGCATGTTGCGTGCTTGAAGCCGCTATCAGCAAAAGTGGCCTGCTCTCATTGAAGCAGTCGACTTGGATGGAGACGTTTTTTTACCCTGATTTCAAGGCGGTCATGGCCTCCATCAAGGGGGTGGGCGCCCAAGTGGCCAGACCCAATGCTACGCTCACCCGGGCTGACTTGGCAGCGGCAGCAGCGCGCTTTGAGCAGTTTCGCGAGCCACGGGGGCTGCCGGTCAGCTATCACTGCCTAAGCTTGCAGCTGGAGAAACCTCGATGACGTGTTTCTTCGTCACCGGCACCGATACCGATGCGGGCAAAACGCTCGTTACCGGCGCGCTGCTCCATGCGGCTCAACGCCAACAGCTAAGTACGCTGGGGCTCAAACCCATCGCCTCTGGCAGCATGCGAACGCCTGATGGGCTGCGCAATAGTGATGCCCTGGCGCTGCAACGCCAATGCGAACCACCGGTCGACTACGCCACGGTTAACCCGCTCGCCTTTGAACCTGCCATCGCGCCTCATCTGGCCGCGCTGGAAGCGGGCAAGTCACTAAGTGTGAGTGATATCACCCGCCAGCTGCACGAAACGCTTAGCCGGACGGCCCGGGACTTCATGTTGATCGAGGGCGCAGGCGGCTGGCGCGTACCGCTAAACGAGCAGGAGGACTTTGCTGACATCGCCATCGCGTTGAGGCTCCCAGTCATCCTGGTGGTTGGTTTAAAACTCGGCTGCCTGAATCACGCGCGTTTAACAGCCGAAGCTATTCGCGCCGATGGCCTGACGCTTGCGGGCTGGGCAGGCAGCGTGGTTGATCCTGCCTTTGAGGCTCAGCCTGCTCGCTTTGCGAGTAATATCGCCCATCTTGAGGCCAAGCTGACGGCGCCCTGCCTGGGCATCATCCCTCATTTGGCAAACCCCGATGCCGCTACCGCCCATCGCTATCTCTCTCTGGAGGCCTTATGAGTTCGCCGGTCTGGCATCCCTATGCGCATATTAAAACCCAGACGCCTGCCCCTAGAGTGGTCGGCGGCAGCGGCGCTCATTTTGAGCTTGAAAGCGGCGAGCGCCTGCTGGACGCCACCTGTTCCTGGTGGTGCATGATTCACGGTTACAGCCATCCACGCCTGGTGGCGGCTATTCGCGAGCAGGCGGGCACGCTGTGCCATGTGATGCTGGGCGGCCTGACCCACGAGCCCGCCGACCAGTTGGCCCGTGAGCTGGTACGCATCACCCCCGCTGGGCTTAATCACGTTTTCTACTCCGACAGCGGCTCGGTGGGCATGGAAGTGGCAATGAAGATGGCGCTTCAATACCAGGTGCTGACCGGCCAACCCGGTAAATGCAAGATGCTGTCGCTGATGAAGGCGTACCACGGCGATACCACTGGCTGCATGGCGGTCTGCGACCCGGAAGAGGGCATGCACAGCCTGTTTGCCAGCCTGTTGCCAAAGCATCACTTTGCACTCGCGCCTACGGCCCCTTTTGATGCCTCGCCTGAGCAGGTCGAAGCGGACCTTGACGCCTTGCGCAGCATTCTTGAGCGCCACCATGCCGAGATCGCCGCTCTGCTGATGGAGCCGCTGCTGCAAGCCGCCGGCGGGCTTAACATGACCTCACCTGCGTACCTGCGCGGTGCGCGAGCGTTGTGCGATGAGTTTGGTGTACTGCTGGTGTTTGACGAGGTAGCCACCGGTTTCGGGCGCACCGGCAAGCTGTTTGCCGCCGACCATGCAGGCGTCACGCCGGATATCATGGTGCTTTCTAAAGGTCTGACCGGCGGCTACCTGGGTCATGCGGCAACGCTTGCCACGGATCGCGTCCACGCCGCCTTTATCGGCGACAGCGCGCAGCACGCCTTTATGCACGGCCCTACCTTTATGGGAAACCCGCTGGCCTGCCGCGTCGCACTCGAGAGCTTGCGGGTATTTGAAGAAGAGGATTATCTAGGCAAAATCGCCACGCTCAACCAGACGCTAAAACGCGAGCTACTCGATGACCGCGTGTTAAACGCTCACCCGGCGGTGGCCGACGTGCGTGTTCTTGGCGCCACGGCAGTCATCGAAACACACACCGCTGAAGCGCTTGTCAATGTGGCGAGCTTTGCCCGCCAGCGCGGCGTATGGCTGCGCCCGTTTGGCCGCTGGCTTTACACCATGCCTGCCTATATCACATCGCCTGCGGAGATGGCCCAAATTACTGATGTCATGAAGGCCTGGTTTACAGAGGATTAGCGTCTCTTAATTACCTAAACCGATGGATCACCTGAACTTACCGTAGCATCAGCTTACCGCGTGCTTTCCATTGTTCCACCAAGGCAGGCACGCCCTCCCCGGCGGTGGCGTTGATGGCCGCCACGCCAGGCGGACTTAAGGCATCGGCATCAGGATCAACCAGCGCGCAGGGCGTATCGTAGTCGATATACGACAGCAGCGAAGCTGCGGGCATCACCGCAAGCGACGTGCCCACCACCAGCAAGAAATCCGCCTGGGTAGCAATCTCGCAGGCCTCCTCAAACAGCGGTACGGCTTCGCCAAACCAGACCACATCCGGGCGCAGCTGGCTGCCTTTATCGCACACATCGCCCAGCGCGATATTGCCTTTCAGCGGATAGCGCATGCGCTCATCTACGCTTGAACGGGCATTGAGTATTTCTCCATGCAGGTGAATCACCTGGCTGGAGCCTGCCCGCTCGTGCAGGTCATCGATGTTCTGGGTAATGATGGTGACCTTGAAGCCTGCCTGCTCAAGACTTGCCAGCGCACAGTGCGCCGCGTTGGGCTTGGCCTTGCGGATCTGGTCGCGGCGCTGGTTATAAAAGCCTAATACGCGCTCGGGGTCACGCTGCCAGCCTTGCGGCGTGGCTACCTCTTCAACCGGATGGTCTTCCCACAGCCCGTCGCTTGCGCGAAACGTCTTGATACCACTTTCGGCGCTGATCCCCGAGCCGGTAAATACCACCAGATGGCGCGCTGTCGTCATGATTACCTCGCTGCATTACCGCGGTTACTGTTCAGCGTCTACAAAGCGCTGCTCGTTTCCATAAGGGTACACGTCAATGATACGGCCATCGACAATGGCCTGCTGCAGGCCCTGCCAGTAGCTGACCTCGAAGAGCTCGGGATGGAAGGTCTGGAAAATCCGCAGCCGCTCCGCGTTGGCAAACATGAACGGGCCAAACTCCTCGGGAAAGATATCGTTCGGGCCAATGGAGAAGCTTTCATTTCCACCGCTCAGGTAATCGCCATCGCTTGAGACAGGAATGGCGCGAAAGTGGCATTCGGTGAGATAGCATACTTCATCGTAATCATAGAAGATCACCCGCCCCTGACGGGTAACGCCAAAGTTTTTAAGCAGCATATCGCCGGGAAAAATATTGGCCGCCGCCATTTGCTTGATAGCATCGCCGTAGTCCTTGAGCACGGCCAGCTGCGCATCATGACTGCACTGTTCAAGATAAATATTCAGCGGCGTCATCATGCGCTCGGTATAGCAGTGCTTGATGATGACCTTCTCGCCTTTTAAATAAACCGCAGAGGGCGCAACGTCCAGCAGGTGTGCCAAACACTCGGGGTCGAAATGATCTTTGCGGACCGTAAAGTTGGAGAACTCCTGGGTATCGGCCATGCGCCCCACCCGGTCGTGGCGTTTTACCAGGCGGTACTTTTCACGCACGATGTTATGCGTGACGTCCTTGGCGGGGTCGAACTTATCCTTAATGATTTTAAACACCGTACGCGCGCTGGGCAGCACAAACACCGCCATCACCATGCCGTGCACGCCCGGGGCAATCACGAACTGGTCTTCGCGCTTGGCGACCTGGCGGTTCAGGGCACGAAAGAACTCGGTTTTGCCGTGCTTGAAAAAACCAATGGCTGCATACAGCTCACCGGCCGGTTTATGGGGCATCAGCGTCTGGAGGTAATCGACAAACTCGCCGGGCACCGCTACATCTACCTGAAAGTAGGCGCGGGTGAACGAGAAAATTATCGCCACATCGTCGGGGTCAATCAGCACGGTATCCAGATGCAGCCCGGGGTCCGCGCCCGCCTGTTCATCAAAGCGTTCGCTGTGGCGGATAGGCAGTACCAGCGGTACGTGCTGGCCACCGCCGCTTATCCGCCCCACCAGATAGGCGCCCTTGTTGCGGTAGAAAATGCTGTTGAGCAGCTCAAGCTCGGCGTCTTCGGCGTGAGCGATGGCGTCTGGTAGAAGCTCTGCCAGCCGCGTCGCGCCCAGGCGTGTATCGCGTGCTATATCGGCGAAGGGGTTTTCAAGCCCGGCGCCTTCCAGTGCCCAGCTCAAGGCATTCTGCCAGTCGCCCTCTACCTTGCGGCGGCGGCATAGTTCGATTCCCGAACGGTGCGCGGCGTCGGTGCGCGAGCTTTCTACAAACATCCAATCGTTGCGGATATGGCGATGCTTGAACACGGCGCAAAACAGCGAATTGAAAAACGTCTCGGCCAGCTCGTAATCCAGCCGCTGACTGATCCGCTCGGCATACCGATCGCGCGCCTCGCGCCACAGGTCGCAGTGGGCCAACGTGTCTTCTGAAAACGCCTGTTTGAGGCTCGCCAGCCCCTCCTGAACCTTCTGCTGATAGAGGTTAATGCGATCAACCGAGGCCTGCTGCCCTTCCCGCCAAGCGCCCTCGCGAAACCGCCGATGGGCATCTTGGGTAATGGCTTTAAAGCGCGTTCGGTAGGCTTCAAAACCGTGCAGAATGGTGGCGGCCAGGCGGTCGGCGGGCGTGGTTTTCACAGGAGAATCTCTTGGCGTTTTCCCCCAGCCTATACGATGAAAAGCCCCCGGGCTATTGAGCGCGGGGGCTTTATCAGCAAGACGGCCGCGTTACGGTTTTGCGCCAGATATTGCCGGCTCTGGCGTGGCGGGAGTTACGTCCGGTTCGGCGATGACCAGCGCAAACTCCTCCTCGGCGGTTTTCGCCACCAGCTTGTTCTTGCTGTACAGGAAGTAATACGCCGCACCGATGATAAACAGCACGATGGTGTAATTAAATGCACGCGGATCAAACGCGTAAACGCCGGTGAGGGCGACTAGCGCCAGCACCAGTGCGATGGACGACGTGACGATACCACCAGGTGTTTTATAGGGGCGCGGCAGGTCGGGGCGCTTAAGGCGCAGCAGAATATGGCTAAGCGCCATCAGCGCATAGGAAAGCGTGGCGCCCACCACGGCCATCGCCAGGATCAGATCGCCCTCGCCACTTAGCGAAGCCAAAAAGCCGAAGATACCGGGCACGATCAGCGCCAGATAAGGCACTTTACGGCGACTGGTCAGCGACAGTTTTTTCGGTAGGTAACCCGCGCGGGAAAGCGCAAACACCAGGCGGCTATAGCCATAAATAATCGAGAAGAACGAGGCAATCAGGCCCGCCAGCCCCAGCACGTTCACCAGCGTAGCAAGCGTTGGGTTACCCGTCGCGTTAAGTGCATCCACCAGCGGCACACCACTTTGGCCGATCATTTCAGCTCCGGCGGCCCCGGCCAGCAATACCACGACCAGCAAGGCCGTGAAGAGCAAAAACAGCATCGCAACAATAATCCCCCTGGGCATATCGCGGGCGGGGTCTTTGGCCTCTTCTGCGGCAAGCGGTACGCCTTCCACGGCTAAAAAAAGCCACATGCCAAACGGCAGCGCCGCCCAGATACCGTACCAGCCATAGGGCATAAAGGTGCTGGCGCCGGCCGCGTCAGTGGGCGCAATATCGAATAGATTGTCCGCATCGAAACTGCCGATCAGCGCTACCGCCGTGGCCAAAATGGCAAACACGGCCAAGCCGCTGATCACCATCATCACCTTTAGCGCTTCCCCAACCCCTGCCAGGTGAATGCCGATAAAGGCCGCATAAAACAGCAGATACACCAGCGGCCCATCCAGGCCGGTGAGGGCTTCCACCGCGGAGCCAATAAAAATCACGATCGCGGCGGGCGCCAGCGCGTACTCGATGAGTACCGCCAGCCCGGTTAAATAGCCCCCGGCCGGCCCCATCGCCTGGCGGGCAAAGCTGTAGCCACCACCAGCCGCGGGAATCGCTGCGGACATCTCGGCAAGCGATAGCACCAACGCCAGATACATCAAGGCCATTAAACAGGCGGCAATCGCAAACCCGCCCCACCCGGCCTCGGCGATGCCAAAGTTCCACCCCGCGAAATCACCCGATATAACGTAGGACACCCCAAGCCCTGCCAGAAGTAGCCAGCCAGCGGTGCCTTTACGCAGCTGGCGCTTGGCCAGGTACGCCTGATCAACAGAAGATTGTGTCATTGTCTTGCCCTTTTAGTGAGGAACGAAGCGAATGTCAGCGGCGTGCTGTCAGGCTGTTATGCCAAGTCCTCTATTATTGTTAGTAGTGATACGTCATTGAGTTTAATCAGCAACCAAAAAATTCTGCGTTGAGCCCGGCGCAGCGGAGTCGCCTTCCAGCACGTTATCCTCGCTACGGTCTTTGAGTTTGACGCCGGAAAGCTTTTTCTGACGCGCCTCTTTCAAGAGCAGAAATAGCCGTCTGGCAGCTTCATCCATTTGCAGCCCGGCGGGGCGCACGTTGGAAATACAGTTGCGCCGGTCATCCTTGAGCCCGGGCTCCGGCGCCCAGGTCATATAAAGCCCCAGGCTGTCCGGCGAGCTAAGCCCCGGGCGCTCGCCAATCATTACCAATACCGCATCGGCATTGAGCAGTGCGCCAATTTCATCGCCAATCGCCACCCGGCCCTGCTCGATAATAGTGAGCGGTGCCAGCTGCCACTCAGCGCTATCCTGCTCAAACTGTTGATAAAGCGCTTTTAAAAACGGCTGGCTGTTCTGCTGGACTGCCAACGCGGAAAGCCCATCCACGACCACCACAGCCAAGTCCACGCGGGACTGCGAAGCTACGGCTTCCAAACGCTCGCGCGACTCATCATTCAGCTTGCGGCCAAAATCGGGGCGTTGGAGATACATGGCGCGATCCTCCACTTGGCTGTGCAAGCGAAGCGGCTCATGTTCAAGCGCAAAGGCTTCTTGCAACTGCTGAGCCAGCGCCTCAACATTCAGCGGGCAATGCACCGCGTCCTGTGCCTGGGCGTGGGCCAGCTGGAACTCCAGCAGCTTGCCGGTGGGCAGGCTGACACCTGCCCGGCCCAAGCCAATGCGCGCATCGGTAAACGCACGCAACCGCTCCCAGGGGTTTTCAACCACGATAGGCTTGCTAGACGTCATGACGCGGCTCCTTGGGCAGGTGGCGCAGGCTGTTGGCAAACGCGGCGGGCAACTGGTCGTTTAGTTGATGCGTTTTCACATCTTGGAAAATCTGCATCTCGGTAAGCCAGCGCTCGAATTCGGGCGCGGCGTTGAGCCCGAGCACCCGACGGGCGTAGAGCGCATCGTGAAACGAGGTGGTCTGGTAATTGAGCATGATGTCGTCAGAACCCGGAATGCCCATCACGAAATTGCAGCCCGCCACGCCCAACAGGGTCAGCAGGTTATCCATATCGTTCTGGTCGGCTTCGGCGTGGTTGGTATAGCAGACATCACAGCCCATAGGCACGCCCAGAAGCTTGCCGCAGAAGTGATCCTCAAGCCCGGCTCGAGTGATCTCTTTACCATCGAATAAGTACTCGGGGCCGATAAAACCGACGACCGTATTGACCAGCAGCGGGTTGAATTTACGCGCAACCGCATAGGCGCGGGCCTCGCAGGTCTGCTGGTCAAGCCCGTGATGAGCATCGGCAGAAAGCGCGCTACCCTGGCCGGTTTCAAAGTACATGACGTTGCGCCCCACCGTACCCCGGTTCAGCGACTGAGCCGCTGCTTCAGCCTCGGCCAGAATGCTTAAATCGAATCCAAAGCTGCGGTTAGTCGCTTCGGTACCGCCAATCGACTGAAACACCAGGTCCACCGGGGCGCCCTGCCCGATAGCCTCCAACGTATTGGTCACATGGGTAAGCACGCAGGACTGGGTGGGAATCTGATACTTCTGAATCACGTCATCCATCAGGCGCATCAGCTTCACGCTCTGGGCGACGTTATCGGTCGCGGGATTGATCCCGATCACCGCGTCGCCGCTGCCGTATAAAAGACCATCCAGAATACTCGCGGCAATGCCGGTAACATCATCCGTCGGATGATTGGGCTGTAGTCGAGTAGAAAGCCGCCCCGGCAGGCCGATAGTGTTACGAAACGCCGTAACGACCCGGCATTTCTTGCCCACCAGAATCAAATCCTGATTGCGCATCAACTTACTTACCGCCGCAGCCATTTCCGGGGTAATGCCAGGGCGAACGTCGGTGAGGGCTTCTGAAGTTGCCTGGTCCGAGAGCAGCCAGTTACGAAAATCCCCTACCGTTAAGTGCCGGATGGGCGCGAAGGCCTCGGCGTCATGGTCGTCGATAATTAGCCGGGTGATTTCATCTTGCTCATAAGGCACCAGCGCTTCGTTTAGAAACGTGGTGAGCGGCAGATCTGCCAGTACCATCTGCGCGACCACGCGCTCTTCCGCGCTTTCGGCGATCACACCCGCCAGCCGGTCGCCGGAGCGAGCCGGGGTCGCTTTGGCCATCAGTTCGGCCAGGCTTTTAAAGCGATAATGGCGGCTACCTAGCGTCGTTTGAAAGCTCTGGGCCATGGTGTTTCCTTGTATTTATTTTCCTAACGCCTAGGCGATACGAAATAGAAAGTTATTGGGTTTAACCATAGCGCTTTTACGCTAGCTACGCCCGGTGTGCATAGGCTGCCGCCCTAACACCCAATATTCTATAAGCACATTTCGTACCAATTTTAAGCTCACCTGAACCACTGGCCGATTTTGATGCCCTATAATGGCCTCGTTACGTCGCCTCTCATTTATTTCCCTGTAAGGTGCCAATATGCCCAACGCATCGGTAAAACATTTTCGCCGCCTGCCGGATGATGAGCAGTCCCGCGTGATTGAAATGGCTTGGGAAGACCGCACGCCGTTTGAAGCCATCGAAACGCTGTTTGGTCTTTCAGAACCCGATGTTATTGATGTAATGCGCCAACAGCTAAAGCCCGCCTCGTTTCGGCTTTGGCGCAAGCGCGTCACCGGCCGCACTACCAAGCATCGCGCTTTGCGCTCGCCAAATGTGCTGCGCGGCTACTGCCCTACCCAATATAAGCGTTGAGATTTTTCCTGTCTGACGCAACACACGCTTTTTAATCGCCTCTTAATTGTTATACTATTACATAACATAAACCCGTTTAGAGGCGTGCTAGCAATGACTGCGTTTTCTCCCCTGCCCGTTACCGTGCTGTCGGGCTTTCTGGGTGCCGGTAAAACTACCGTGCTCAATCATATTCTCGCCAACCGCGAAGGCCTGCGTGTGGCGGTGATCGTCAACGATATGAGCGAGGTGAATATTGACGCCGCGCTGGTGCGTGGTGGCCCCGGTGAGTCGACGCTTGAGAGCGAAGTGGCGCTCAACCGATCTGAAGAGCGCCTGGTGGAGATGAGCAACGGCTGCATTTGCTGCACCTTGCGTGAAGATTTGCTTATCGAGGTCAATCAGCTCGCCAAAGAGGGCAAGTTTGATTATCTGGTAATTGAATCCACCGGGGTTTCCGAGCCGCTGCCCGTGGCTGAGACGTTTACCTTTGAGGATGAAAGCGGCCAGAGCCTTTCTCACGTGGCCCGGCTGGATACGCTGGTAACAGTGGTGGATGGCGCCAACTTCCTTAAGCAGTACCGCGAAGCGCAAAGCCTGGAAGAGGCTGGCGAGAGCCTGAATGATGAAGACGAGCGTAACGTGGCCGACCTGCTGGTCGATCAGATCGAGTTTTGCGATGTGCTGTTAATCAGTAAAACGGACCTGATCAGCGATAAGGAGCTTGCCTCACTAAAGGCTATTCTGCGCTCGCTTAACCCGGATGCCGAACTGGTACCGATTAGCCGGGGCGGCGTGCCGCTGGATAAAGTGCTGAATACCGGCAGGTTCGACTTTGAGCGCGCCCAGCAGGCACCCGGCTGGTTGAAAGAGATGCGCGGCGAGCACGTGCCCGAAACCGAGGAGTACGGCATTGGCAGCTTCGCTTATCATGCCCGGCGCCCATTTCATCCAGCGAAGTTTCACGATCTGCTGCATTCCGAGTGGTTCGGCGAAGGTCTTTTGCGCTCCAAAGGCTTTTTCTGGCTAGCTACTCGCCCCCAGTGGGCCGGACAGTGGAGCCAGGCAGGCGGCATTGCCCACCATGGTGTGGCGGGCATGTTCTGGAAAGCCATTCCGGAAGAGCGCTGGCCGGAGGATGCCGAATACCGCGCGTTTATTCACGAAAAATGGCAGGAGCCGTTTGGCGATATGCGCCAGGAGCTGGTGTTTATCGGCCAGGGGCTGGATCAAGCGCGGATGCGCCAAGCGCTGGATGATTGCCTGCTTAGCGAAGCCGAGCTATTGGAAGGCATGGACGTTTGGAAAACGCTGCCTGACCCCTTCCCCACGTGGGAATAAGCCCGCTTTTGAGTCAGCCAAAAGCCTCAGGTATCGACCTGAGGCTTTTCAGTTAAAGCGTAATAGCAGCGCTTGTGCCTAGACCTTTTGAGCTTTCTTCGAGATCAACCAGCGTAGCGTATCAATTATTGCAATGACGATCAGGCTGCCGCCCAGTACCGGCAAGGCGAATCCTAGCCCCACCATAATGGCAATCAAGCCCAGCTGAGTGGATAGGGGCAACATGATAAACAGTGCCGTCATGGTCTGCGCCTGGTTAACCGTGGTGCTTTTGATGCGCTGCCACCACATCCGATAACCCCACACAATCAGGAAAACCAGGGCGGCGGCAAACAGAGCCAACACCAGTTGATTGATCAGCCCAAAGAGGACACCCATGTGTAAATCGATGCCCCAACGGGTCAGCTTTGCCGCCAGAGGGAAGGTAGAAAAATCCGTTTGATCGAGAATCTGCATATCGCCGGGGTTCAGGGCGACCTGATCTACCTGGGTTGGCCAGCGGCGATCAATTTCAGCTACACGCCATGCTCGGCCTTCACTGGCAGGTGGCTCTATCTGAATCCTATCCGCCATTAACCCGGCACCTCTAGCCACCGACAGCGCCTGATCAAACCCTTCAGAGCTTGCGTACTCACCCACTTCGGGGGCACTACTCACGCCGTGGTCGGCATGCGTATCGTGATGGGCATGAGAGTTATCACTCGCCGAATTGTCAGGCGCCTGGAGCACAGTAGATACACTCGGCGTACCCCATCCCCAGGCTTGCCTTAGCTCGCCGATATTGCCTCCAGCCCACTGCGACCAGGTAAGCCCGGTGGCTGAAAAGAACAGCAGTCCGACAAGTGCCAGCGCACCCACGGTGGCGTGGTGGCGCCTGGGTTTCATGCGCGGGCTTTGACCGCTCAGCGCTTTACGGCGCGCGATCCACAGCATTAGCCCCAGCAGGGCAATAATCCATAGCCACGAGGCGGCCAGCTCGCTGTAAAGTCGTCCCGTATCGCCTAGCAGCAGGCTTCGATGAAATTGATCAATGGCGGTACGAAAAGGCAATATGCCGCTGGTGCCGTAAACCGTCATATCGCCTTTCACTTCAAGCGTTGCCGGGTCAACAAAAATAGCCCGATGCTCAGAAGGGCCAAGCGCTGAGTCGGCAAACATGACCCGTGTGGTGCTGTACGCATCCGGCGCGGGGCGAACTGCTGCCGGTAGTGTATCTTGCCCGGCAGCTAGTTGGGCGGTCTCAATTTGCCGAGCCAGTGGCTGCGCGGTGCCCGGCGTAGTCGCGGTTAACGCATCACGGTAAAGCCATGTTTCTACCGAAGGTGTTAACACGTATACGATGCCGGTCAAGGCCGCTACCAGTATAAAAGGTCCTATCAGTAAGCCTACGTAGAAGTGCATTCGCATTAATAGTGCAAAGAGAATTTTTCCACTTCGCCTAGGCGGTGCTGGGTGGGATTCTTTCTTTAACATCTTTTAACTTTCCCTAAGGGTTTAGAGCAGGTTTCTATAAATACACAGTGTGCAAAATTCTTAGCCATTTAAAATCTGCCTAAATAACTATAAGCAGCACGTTAAACAGCTTTTTTCAAACGCCGGGCTTAAAGTATGTGGTGCTATGTCGCATAAGATTCAGCACTTGTAGACTTATAAACCAGCCAATCATTTATTTCATAATGTAATAGCGGCCACCCACAGGACTGCTACAATAACGCCACTTATTAATGCCCTGAGGGCTGGATTGGATGGCGCTGTCTCGCTCAGCACGCTTACTCTACTACCGCTTTACGTTAGCGATGGCGTGGGTAGCCATGTGTCTGTTATTTGCGGGCCCGCTCATTTCTCAGTTGCAGGCCAGTCATAACGCCCACGGCCACCATGGTCATACTCATATTCAGCATGCCCACAGCCATGGGCACCCGGCTAGCGACGAACATTATGGCCACTCTGCCGATGAGCATGCCGGGCATCCTGTAGCCCACCAAGCCGAGCGTCCGCTGGTTAAGGCTATTGGCCTATCCCCGTCAAACGCCTTATCGGATTGGCACAATCAGTGCGGCTACTGTGAACTGTGGCAACACAGCCCGTCGCTTTCAATCGCGTTACCTGCCATTGCCAGTGGCGCTTTTTTGGCACTTGGTAGTGAGTTTCTTGCGCCTAAAGCTGGGGCGCTTTTTCAGTATAACTACCCGCATGCATTAACCCGCGGGCCGCCCTCTTTTATCTATGGCTGCTTAAAACATTATACGCGAGCAGTGTTGATAGTAACGCGAAACAGTAAAAAAGAAATAGGGCTGTTAAGCTTTTTTAAAGCATAACAAGGCTCGGCTTTAGTGCGCTTTTAACTATTTAAATAAACGACCAAATTATTTTCACTATTGTTTATTAAGATCAGTAATAATAGTTTTTCTTTATTGATCACCTTCCGCTTAAATTATCACTACCATCCCATTCTAGGGTTAAGACGATCCAACAAAATAAGGCAGCCACGACCCAGGGTCGGCATCCGAGTGCCACCAGGAAGCCAGTACTTAGAGCCAGTACTTAGAGCCAGGACGTAGCGTCGGTGCAAGCAACCACAAAATTTTTACCGAATAGCTAATGTAGCCTTTTATCTATATAACTACGCCCATCCCTTTACGCGAGCGCCATTGATGTTTCACTTCGTCGTTGCCATACCCTGCCTGATTGTTATCGCCCGCTACCTGGCGCCGCTCCGCTGGCCTCTCTGGTTCAAGATTGCACTCAGCGCCTTACTCCTGCTCATCTCACAGCACCACTTGCTGACGTATCTGGCCTTCGGCAGCATGTTTTCTCCCGAGGTTCCCAGAAGTATGGTGATGGCCATTAATTGGCTGTTCGGCACCATGCTTTTTCTGGCCGTGTTACAGCTCGTCGTTGACTTGATGGCGGTTCTCTTGATGGCGGTAAAGAGACGACGAATCGCAATTCCTGCCTTTCTACGTTACGCCATCGGGGTATTCGCGCTGGGAGTCGCGGCCTTTGCGGTCAATCAGGCGGCGCGCGTCCCGCCCATGAAGGAAGTCGAGGTGACCATTGGTGGGTTGCCCGCCCAGTTTGAGGGTTATCAAATTATTCATTTAACCGACCTGCATATCAGCCGGCTATTCGAGGCGCCCTGGGTTGAAGCCGTGGTCGCCAAAACCAACGCTTTGGCACCTGATTTGATCGTGATTACCGGTGACCTGATCGACGGCGACCTTGAAACCCGGCGGATGGATGTAGCGCCGCTTCAAGCGCTTTCAGCACCGGATGGCGTTTATGCAAGCCCCGGCAATCACGAATACTACTTTGGCTACGAGCAGTGGATGGCGCACTACCAATCATTAGGCATGCAGACGCTGGCTAACCAGCATGCCGTAATCACGCGAGACGGCGCCGATTTAGTGCTTGCTGGGATCACCGATTTACGCGCACCGCGTACCGGCTGGCCCGCACCGGATGTAGATGAGGCAATCGCTGGCGCCCCCGCCAACGCACCAATTATCCTGCTTGACCACCAGCCGTTTGATGCCGCCAGGGCAGCCGCCGCCGGGGTCGATTTGCAGCTTTCCGGCCACACCCACGGCGGCATGATTTGGGGGTTTGATCGTATTGTGGCCTTGGCCAATAACGGCTTTGTCTCGGGCTTTTACGATGTTGACGGAATGACGCTTTACGTCAACAACGGCACCGGCCTCTGGCCTGGGTTTGCACTGCGCCTGGGCAAGCCTTCAGAGCTCACTCGTATTACGCTGCGCCAGGGTTAAGGCACTGCTCGGCCCACTGTCGCACTTTTGGGTAGGCGCGCTGCTCGAACACGCCAAAGCCACCAAGGCTGCGCGCCTTGAGCGGGGTAAACACCGGCATACTCAAGCCGCACAAAAAGTGGGCTAGCCGCTGGCTGTTGGGTGGCTGGCCTACTTGTGTCGTATGGCGTTCGATAAAGGGCGCGGCGTAACGGGTAAAATCGGTGCCTTCCAGTGCCGGTAAAGGTGGCGCAGCAGGTAGCTGAACGCTATGCCCATAGCAGACCGAGCAGTGCCCGCATCGGCTATCTTCGTTGGCACTTAACGTGGTGTCGCCAAAGTGCTCGGCTAAACGCCGGGTCAGGCAGGTATCAGACTCAAACAGCGCCAGCATGGCTTGCAGCCGCTCGATCTCGCCCCGCTCTCGCGTTAAACACTCGTCATACAGCTGGCTCGCCAGCATCTCAAGGTTGAGTTCCGGTTGGCGGACGTCATATACGTCGGTCATCCGTTTGCCTTCCAGCGTCAGCCAGCCCTTATCCTGAAAGTACTCAAGGGCAGTGATCACACGGGCCCGCGAGGCATCGATGTGTTGCGCCTGGCCTGCCGACTGTAGCCGTTCAAAGTCCACGCTCCCCCAGGTGCGGGCAATCGGAATGTTATCGACCAGCAGGCGAACAAAGGCCGCCCGCTCGCCTTGAAAGCGTGCAACAAGCGCTTCGGAATCAGTGTGGTAGCGCAGCCGGTATTCTGCCAGAAAGGCAAAGCGTGGTGCGATGATGCCGTGTATTTCCAGGCGTACGAGCAGGGTTTTCAACGGCAGCAGCCGAATATTGGTATCGCGCGACAGCACATTGAGCAGCACTTCCCATTGGCGTTCTGGCGTGGCACCGGCAGCAGCGATCTCTTCAAGCAGGCGCACGATGCCCGCGTACTCCGGCGTATCGCCGTACACAAAGTTTTCCAGCACGCGCAAGCCATCGCGCCCTGCCATGGTTAAGCAAGTGGAAGGCAGGCCATCGCGCCCTGCCCGGCCGATTTCCTGGCTATAATTCTCGATGGATTTGGGCAGATCAAAGTGCACGACATTGCGAATATTGCCTTTATCGATGCCCATGCCAAACGCGATGGTGGCCACAATGCACGGCGACTCCCCATTCATAAACTGGCGCTGAATTTCATCCCGGCGGGCTGAATCAAGCCCCGCGTGATATGCCTGGGCGTTGATTCCCTGGGCAGCCAAGGCATTGGCTACCTGTTCGGCGGTTTGCTGCAAGGTGACATATATGATGCTGGGCGCTTCATTGCCCGGCTGCATTTGGGGTTTTAGCCAATCGATCAAATGTTGCTGGCGGTTACCCATCACCGGGTGCACCAGCAATTCAAGGTTGGGCCGATAGAAGCCCGTGGTAATCACATAGTTTGGATCAATGGCAAACTTCTCGCCCATATCAGCAATAACCGCAGGTGTGGCCGTAGCGGTCAGCAGCAATACCTGAGGGATCGCAAACTCGCGCTGGTACTCTGGCAACTTGAGATAGTCGGGGCGAAAGTTATGCCCCCATTCAGACAGGCAGTGAGCTTCATCGACCACTAACAGCGAAATATTCACCTGGCGCAGAAAGTTCCGGAAACGCTCGTTCTTGAGCCGCTCCACAGAGACCATCAGGATTTTCAGCTCGCCGCTTCTGGCGCGCTCCATTACATCACGCACGGTATCGCGGTCCTGAGTGGAATCGATACTTGCCGCCGCCACGCCGTGGCGGGTTAAAAAGGCGAGCTGATCCTGCATCAGCGCCAGTAGCGGCGACACCACCAGCGTCAAGTGCGGTAGATGCAGCGCGGGCAGCTGATAACACAGCGACTTCCCCGCACCGGTCGCGAAGATAGCCGCCGTGGAGTGGCCCTCCAACACCCGGGAGACCACGGCCTGCTGGCCGCCGCGAAAATCATCGAAACCGAATACTGATTGCAGCGTCTGTCGCGGAGAAGTTGAAGTCATGCGCCGTCCTAAAGTGGGGTTACGTCCTGAGCTAACACGCTACCGGTTTCAGGACGTTTTCACCAATCAAAGACGTACGACAGTAACGCTAGCCCCACTTCGCCCCTTTCAAGGCATCCAGGGGGATTTTCAGATAGCGCTTGCCGTTGGCTTCGGGCTCTGGCAAGCGCCCGCCTTGAGTGTTGACCTGCAGCGCGTGAAGCATCAGTTTCGGTATGGGCAGCTCGCTATCGCGCGTTTCGCGCAGGGCAATGTAATCTGCGGCACTGTTTCCCACTAAGTGCGGATTGGTGTCCCGCTGTTCAGCCACGCTGCTTTCCCATTTTGGCTCGCGGCCATCCGGCATATAGTCGTGGCCGGTAAACAGGCGGGTAGCCGCTGGCAGCGCAAGAATCGCCTGGATGGAATTCCATAACGCCTGGGCATCGCCACCGGGAAAGTCAGCCCGCGCGGTGCCGAAATCCGGCTGAAACAGAGTGTCATGCACAAACGCCGTATCGCCTATTACATAGGTAATTGAGGCCAACGTATGGCCTGGGGAATGCAATACTTTGGCGCTTAACTCCCCAATATTGAACGTATCGCCTGCCGCAAACAGCCTATCCCACTGACGGCCATCAGCGGGCATGTCTGGCCAGTGGTAAATCTCCTTCCACAGCGCCTGTACTTTCGTAATGTGCTCGCCAATCGCGGTGGGTGCGCCAGTTTTGTCTTTCAGATACTGCGCGGCAGAGAAGTGATCCGCATGCGGATGGGTATCCAGAATCCACTCTACCTTCAGATCGTGCTTTGCCACATAGGCAAGCAGTTCGTCGGCATGATGGGTGGCGGTGGCGCCGGACTTCTCGTCGAAATCCAGCACCGGGTCGATAATCGCGCATGCTCGCGAAACAGGGTCACTGACGATGTATTGAACGCTAAACGTACGCGGATCAAAAAAGCCTGCCACCACAGGCATCCCCTCACCCGTACTTGCTGAACGCGCAAACGTCTTCATGCTGTCTCCTGACGGATCAATAAGTGATAGTGCAATAGCCTACCACTTAGGCCAACAGGGTTATAACCATAGCCGTATAAAGAATATAAGGGCTATGGGTGGCTGCACGAATGTTTGCAGTAAAGCGTCGATTAAAACGCCTTTACCAGCGCAAAGCGCGGCTGAGTGTGGCCTTCTTTAGTGACAGTCTCGGTAAACATTTCAAGCGGACGCACCCACAGCCCGTACTCCCCATAAAGGGCGCGGTAGACCACTAGCGGTTCTTCGGTTTCGCTGTGCTGGGCGGTGCCGAGCACTTCGTAAAGTGCGCCTTTATAGTGGCGATAAATACCGGGAATGGGGGCGGTCATTGGCTTTCCTTTTGAGTGGCTGGCTGATTGGCTTTTTTGGCCAGGCGTTCGAGCACTTTGGAGGCCGCTACAAAGCCAAACGTGCCGGTGACGAAGGTAGCCGCGCCGAAGCCCGAGGCGCAGTCCAGGCGGGTGGCATTGCCGCTGCCGGGCTTTTGCAGGCACACTTCACCGTCGCTGCCGGGATACACCAGCTGCTCATCGGAGTAGACGCACTCGACCGAGAAGCGCCGCTTGGGATTACGCGAGAAGTTGTAATCCCGGCGCAGGCGCGAGCGCACTTTGGATAACAGCGGGTCGTGTTCGGTACGGGTTAAATCGGCCACCTGAATACGCGTAGGGTCGGTCTGACCACCGGCGGCACCGGTCACGGTAATCGGGATCTTGCGCCGCTTGCACCAGGCGATCAGCGCGGCCTTGGCGATAACGCTGTCGATGGCGTCCACCACATGATCGGCGTCATCGGGAATGCGCTCGGCCAGGTTAGTGGGCGTGACAAACGCCGTGTCGGCGACGATGTCGATTTCCGGCGCGATCAGGCGGCAGCGTTCGGCCAGCACGTCTACCTTGGGTTGGCCGATAGTGCCGTCCAGAGCGTGCAGCTGGCGGTTAACGTTGGACACACACACATCGTCCAGATCAATCAACGTGAGCTTGCCGATACCCGAGCGCGCCAGCGACTCAACTGCCCAGCTACCTACCCCGCCGACACCGACCACCACTACATGAGCATGACGAAACGCGGTGGCCGCGCGCTGCCCATAAAGGCGCCGAATGCCGCCAAAGCGAAATTCATAATCCTGCGAAGCTGGGCTTCCAGAGACAGAGTCGTTCGCAACTGAGCTAATAGCGGTTGAACCGGCAGAGGCCGGGTCAACATCTGGTGTTGCAGCGGAATTAACCGGAGGCGTAGAAGACATAGCAAACTCAATCTTTTAAGGCATTGGTAAGGCTGATGGCGCGCTTAGCGGCGGCGTACGAACGCTATCCAGCGGCAGGTGCCCCGCCCAACCCAAATGATGAAACAAGGTGGTCATAGTGTCATCGAGTGCACAGCTCACCTGTATCCGATTGGCCAGCACCGGATGGTCAAACGCCAGATAGGTGGCGGCCAATAACAGCCGTGGCGCGCTCAGCTTTTCAGCAAAAAACCGGTTGTGGATACTTTTGCCGTGCTTGGCATCGCCAATAATCGGGTAGCCGCGCCGCGATAGATGACGGCGAATTTGATGCCGCCGCCCGGTCAGCGGTTTCGCTTCTACCAGGGAATAGCGCGCAACCGGATAGCGGTCTACCTGAACGGGGAGCTCGACGCTATCCAGGCGGCGAATATCGGTCATGGCGGGCATCGCCGGCATTTCTGCCTTGGGCCGCGTGCCGTCCTCTTCGCGCAGCGGGTAATCCAGCCGGTCCTGCTCGGGCGCCTTGCCGCGCACGACCGCCAGGTAGCCCTTCTCGACATGCCGTTCACTAAACGCTTCGCTTAAAAGCCCTGCAACGGTTGAAGACAGCGCAAACACAATGGCGCCTGACGTGGGTCTATCCAACCGGTGCACAGGATAAACGCGCTGCCCTAACTGGTCGCGCAGCTGCTGTAGTAAAAACTGGGTTTCCCCACGCGCCAGCGCCGAGCGGTGTACCAAAAGCCCGGAGGGCTTATGCACCACAACAAGGTGCTCATCCTGGTAGAGGATTCTGAGGGGCAACATAGCGCGTCCTGGGGCAAAAACGAGCCGCTATTGTCGCGGCTTGGCCGACAGATGTCATCAACTGCCCGCTTATTATCCAGCCAATCGGCAGGGCAGTTTATCAAAAGCGGGATTGGCGGACTCGCTTTGAGACAGCTACCTTGAATAACAGCGCTTACATAGCGTTTCCATGGAACAGGAAAGGAGAAGTGCACATGCGTCTTGCAACCACACTAACCGGTATCGCGGCTTCATTACTGCTGGCATCAGCGGCTCATGCCAATGAGACCCTTGAGGTCGATATGCACAAGGTGAGCACCGATGGCGTTGAAGAGTCAATCGGTAGCGTATCGCTGGAAACCACCGACCATGGCTTACTGCTCACACCCTCGCTAAGTGGCCTGGAACCCGGTGTCTATGGTTTTCACGTTCACCAGAATGCCAGCTGTGAACCGGCTGAAAACGATGAAGGCGAAATGACCGCGGCACAAGCAGCCGGTGGCCACTATGATCCGGAAGAAACCGGCACGCACCAAGGCCCTTATGGCGACGGTCACCTGGGTGATTTACCCGTCTTAACCGTAAATGAAGATGGCGAAGCTAACCTACCCGTCCTCGCGCCGCGTTTGAGCATGGAAGACATGCCGGGCCGGGCGTTAATGATTCATGAAGGTGGCGACACCTATTCCGACGAGCCCCACCTGGGCGGTGGCGGCGGTCGTATGGCCTGTGGCGTCGTGGAGTCATAATAGTTGAGTCGTAATAGTAGAATCCTGAGGGTTCTGTCATAGCGCTTGATCAATAGCGGCGTCATTAAGTGGTGTATCAGCGGGCAGCCAATGGGCTGCTCGTTTTTTTGGATTAACGATAGGGTACTTATAGCCCACTAAAGTCTAGCAGCGCATCGGTTTATGACTCTGTACATTCTGCAAGGCTAAATAAGGCTCTGCCAGCGTATGCCAGAACCTACCTGTCACGTTAACTCCATCCTTCTGACCACTTTGGTGCCCTAAATGATTACATTTATTGTATCGATCCTGCTGCTGATCGTGGGCTATTTTACGTATGGCAAATTTGTCGAACGCGTTTTTGTAACTAATAGAAAGCGTCAGACACCCGCGTTTAGCATGCGGGATAACATCGATTACGTACCGATGAACACCACGCGTAACTCATTAATTCAATTACTTAATATTGCAGGTGTCGGGCCTATCTTCGGGCCAATCCTGGGTGCTCTGTATGGTCCGATAGCGTTTGTGTGGATCGTGATCGGCTGCATTTTTGCAGGCGCGGTGCACGACTACCTGACCGGTATGATCTCGATTCGTAACCACGGCGCTCACTTGCCCCAATTAGCCGGTAAGTTTTTGGGTAAGGCCATGAAGCATGTGGTGAACGGTTTTGCCATTTTGCTGCTGCTGTTGGTGGGTACAGTGTTTGTTACCTCGCCGGCAGCGCTGTTAAACAACATGACGCCGATCTCCCTTACTCTGATTATTCTGGCGATTTTTGCCTACTACTTGATTGCCACGCTGCTGCCTATTGATAAAGTGATTGGCCGCATCTACCCCTATTTCGGGGCGCTGTTGCTGTTCAGCGCTGCCGGTATCGGCATTGGTCTGGTGGTTACCGGCGCCCCGATTCCTGAGCTTTCGTTCCAGAATATGCATCCGGAAGGCGCCCCTATCTTCCCACTGCTGTTCTTGACCATTTCCTGCGGTGCGCTTTCGGGTTTTCACGCCACGCAAACACCGATTATTTCGCGCACCACTGAGAACGAAACTAACGGGCGCAAAATCTTTTACGGCATGATGATCACCGAAGGCGTTATCGCCATGATCTGGGCCGCGGCCGCGATGAGCCTGTTCCATGGTGACCAAAACCTTTCTGCGGTGCTGGCAGCTGGCGGCCCTGCTGCCGTGGTTAACGAAGTTGCCACCACCATGCTGGGCGCTGTCGGCGGTACACTGGCAGTATTGGGTGTTATCGTGCTACCGATCACCTCGGGCGACACCGCATTTCGTAGCGCACGCATGATTATTGCCGACTATCTGAAAATTGACCAACGCCCGATTATTAAGCGTCTGTTAATTGCCCTTCCGCTATTTGCGATGTCGTACATTCTGACCCATATGGACTTCACCCTGCTGTGGCGCTACTTCTCCTGGGCGAACCAGACTACAGCCGTGATTGCGCTATGGGTCGCGACAATGTATCTAGTGCTTTCGCGTAAGCCTTACCTGATCACATCGATTCCCGCGGTGTTTATGACCATGGCCACCTTTACCTATATCGCCTACGCGCCGATTGGATTTGGGCTTCCGCTTCAGTGGAGCTACGCCGCCGCTGCACTCGGCACGCTGGTGTGTATTGCGCTGTTTATGAAACGCGTACGCCGCTTAAGCCGTGCGACCTTTAAAGTTGATGAGGCTGCCGCTAACTTTACCGATGACGAAGTGTTAGCTTTTTCGTCTAAATAAGGCGTCCTCCACCTGACAGTAGACACTGCCAAGGAATTAATTAAGCGCTGATTTTTCAGCGCTTTTTTTATGCCTGTTGATTGCCGCGCGTTAATTCCCCTTTTATGTCGCTGTTCGTTTTGCTTACGTGCATATTGCCGCCCCGCCAAAAAACGTTATATCATAACGATTATTAACGATTTAGTGGCGCCGTAAGCGATGTTATCAATGTGCAGCGATCCTGTTTTATCCGTGCGTGACCTGCGCATAAAAATCGGCCGACAAACGGTTGTCGACGGCCTTTCTTTCGACGTGCTGCCTGACGAGCGCGTTTGCCTGCTAGGCGCGTCCGGGTCGGGTAAATCGTTCACCGCTAAAGCGGTGCTGGGGCTTTTACCCCCCAATGCCCAGGTGCAAGGCAGCATTCGTATTCAGGGACGCGAAGTCATTCGAACGCCCGCCGCACGACGCCGAAACGATGCCCGGGTGTCGATGGTCTTTCAAGATTCTCTCGCGGCGCTCAATCCCCTGGTCACGGTAGGCTCTCAGCTACGCGAGCCGTTTTCGCGCCACCATGGTTTATCACGCAAGGCCGCCGACCAGGCTGCCATGGCTCTACTTGAAGCCATGGTCCTGGATGATTGCCAACGATTGATAAGGCGAACTCCGGCGGAGCTTTCCGGCGGGCAACGCCAGCGTGTCTGCATTGCGCTGGCGATGGCCTGTAAAACCGCCTTGATGGTCGCTGATGAGCCCACCACCGCGTTGGACGTGGTCACTCAGGCCCAGGTATTACGCGCCTTGCGTGAACATACAGGCACCTCGAACACCGCGTTGCTGTTTATTACCCACGACCTTCACGCGGCAGCGCAGCTCTGCCAGCGGGCCGTGATTATTGAACGTGGCGTGATGATTGAAAGCGGCGCGCTGGACACCCTGATTACTACTCCCCAGCATCGTTTCACCCAAGAGCTGGTGGCTGCCGCACACAGCGTACAGCCCACAGAACTAACCAATGCTGCCGAGCCAATGCCCGTTGACTACCTAAAGAGTGCCTAGATGCAGCGCGCGATCCCCTTTAATAGCCGATCCGTTTTTAATGGCCGACCCATTTCTAATAGCCTGGCAGTGGTGAGCGGAAAAGCCGCTTTCCTCTCGGCACGCGGACTCAACAAGAGCGTCTCGCTACCCCGCGAGGTGTTTTGGCGTGCAGGCGAGCGCAAGCAGGTAATGAACGATATTGATCTCACGCTTTATCCTGGCGAACGCGTGGGGTTAGTGGGCTTATCAGGCTCGGGTAAAACTACCCTGTTGCGCTCGCTTTTAGCGATTGAAGCGCCGGATAGCGGCTCGATTACCTGTGAACAGAAAGATGTGCGCCCTGCTTCGACAGCCAAGCTCCGCTGGTACCGCCAAGCGGTTCAGTACATCCCTCAGGACCCGGCTTCCTCGCTGGACCCACGAATGAGCGTTCGCGCCCTGGTCGCCGAGCCGCTGATTCGCCTCAAGGTAGATTGCGACCCGGTTGAGCGGGCTTGCGAAGCGTTAGAGAACGTTGGCCTGGATGCGTGTTTTTTGGATCGCAAGCCTCATGAGCTTTCCGGCGGCCAGGCACAGCGGGTGGCTATTGCGCGTGCCATTGCCACCCGCCCGCGCTATTTATTGGCCGATGAGCCGCTCAGCGGTCTCGACTTGCCGGTTCGCACCCAGGTAATCAACGTACTCAGAAAGCTGTGTGATGAGAATGGCACCGGGCTTTTGATGGTGTCGCATGACTTATCAGTGGTCGCCAAGCTATGCCAGCGCACGCTGGTGATGGATAACGGCAATATCGTCGAAGACCGCCCCACTGCTGAGCTATGGCGTAACCCTCGCCATACGGTCACGCGGGATTTAATTAACGCCGTCTCCCAACTGCCTACCTGTGCTTATCCGGACTGCAACGCCGCTGAGGTAGACACGCTTTTATAAACGTTCACGATCAACCGCCAGGCACTTTTCACCCCCTTCGCCCAGTGAAGCGCTTAGGTATTGTCCTACCGCGCCTGGGCAATCGCTTGCCTGTTAATCACTTTCCCCTAGGAGATTTTTCGATGTTCCGCCACCCACGACGCCATTCCCCACGCCTCTCCCTGCGCCTTTCTCTTCCAATTGCCCTAGCTGCCCCGTTGCTGCTTGCCGGTTGTTTTGAAGAACAGCGCGACACCAACTCATCCGAAGTTGGCACGCGTATTAACGTGGCCATGCTTCAGCCACCGCGCTCTGGGTTAACGCCGCTGTCTGACGATGCCTTCAAGCTTTCGCGATGGAGCAATGCTGAAACCTTGATTCGACTCGATGCCAACAGCGACCCTCAGCCGTTTCTGGCGACCGAGTGGGAACAGCTTGATTCGAAAACCTGGCGGTTTGTGATTCGCGATGGCGTCGTGTTCCATGATGGTACAGCGCTAACGGCGGGAGACGTGGTGAACTCTCTCAAGGCGGCAACTCAGGCAACGCCCAAGCCGCGTATTCTAGATGGGGTCAATATGACCATCGAAGCCGATGGCGATAACGCGGTGATTGTGCGTACAGAAAAAGACGACCCGCTGATCCCTAACCGCCTTTCCAGCCCGCAGCTGGCGATTTTAGCCGCCAAGGCGTATGGCGATGATGGTCGGGTCAACCCTATCGAAGCGGGCACCGGCCCGTTCGTCTTAACAGAGATCAACGGCACCACCAGCGCCAAGCTTGACCGCTTTGACGATTACTGGGGCGAACCTGCGGCGGTGGCCGGTATTGATGCCGACTATGTGCCCGATGGTACCGCACGAGCAGCCTCCTTAAGAACCGGTGTGGCTGATGTGGTTGAGGCCATTCCAGTCTCCCAAGTCGCCCTTCTTGATCCTGAGCGTGTACACGAAGTGCCAATGCCGCGCACCAATACGCTGTACCTCAATACTCAGACTGGCCCGCTGGCCGACCCAGCCCTGCGCGCAGCGATTCGTGAAGCGATTGACCGCCCGTCAATTGTAAACACCGTCTACGAAGGTCGTGCCGATATTGCCGAGGGCTTGCTTGGCCCGGCACTTGCCTGGGCAAACGGCATCCGCCAACCGATCGAGAATCGCGCCGCGCCCGCCGAGCCGAACGGTGCTGAGATCACCCTAGCCACCTTTACCGACCGCGCTGAGCTTCCCGAAGTCGCCGTTCTACTCGAACAGCAGCTAACCCGCGCGGGCTTTAACGTTAGCCAGGAAGTGCGTGAGTACGCTCATATTGAAGCTGATGCGCTGGCAGGTGAATTCGATGCGTTTATTCTCTCCCGAGCGACGGTACTCGACTCTGGCGACCCGGTTGCCTATATGTTTAGCGACTTCGCCTGCGCAGGCTCGTTTAATATCGCTCAGCTATGCGACTCTGCTGTGGATGAAGCGCTAGCAACTGCCTCCGAGCTACCCACAGGGGATGCGCGACGCCAGGCTATTATCGATGTAGAAGCGGCTATTTTGCGCACCGATGCAGCGATTCCCATGCTGCATGAGCGCGTTATTCAGGGCGAGTCGGCACGCGTTGCCAATGCCGAACGCGACCCGCGCGAGCGTACGCTAATCACGGAAAAAACCACACTCGATATTGATAGCGAGTCCTAAGGGCACACCACGTATGACTATCGCGACACCGCGGCGCCTTTGGCGCCGCCTGCGCCTCGAGCCTTTTATCCCGCTGGTCTCACGGTTGGTAACGCTTGGAGGAGTGGTGGTTTTGGTTGGGCTCTTGCCGTGGCTCTCAGGGCGGGATCCGGCGCTGAGCATTTTGCGGGCGCGCTCGGCCGAACAGGAAGCCACGCCCGAAGCCCTGGCCGCCATTCGCGCCCAGCTTGGCCTGGAGCTTGGTCCGTTTGAAAAGCTGCAAAGCTGGCTGATGGGGTTGATGCATGGCGATGCGGGCAACTCCTGGATCTCCGGCGCGCCCGTCCTGCCTGGTATGTTGAAAAGCGCGCAGGTATCGATCACCTTGATGGCGTTTGGCATGCTGGTAGCGGTCATCACGGCCATCCTTATCTGCGTGCCGGTGGTTCACCGAGGCCTTAACGGCCGGGTACGCCGCTCATCCGGCGCAATGGGTGCGACGTTGACCGCCCTGCCTGAATTTTTGCTTGCGTCTGTGCTGCTGGTCATTTTTGCCGCCTGGCTTAACTGGCTACCGCCTTACGGCTGGCGAGGTTTAAGCTATGTAGTACTGCCCGCTTTTGCGCTGGGTTTACCGGCAGGGGGGTTATTGGGCAGGCTGTTTAGTGATGGCCTGGCGGTTACGTTTACCGAGCGCTGGGTGGCAACCTGGAGCGTGGCGGGATTTTCACGCAGCCGGATTACGTTGGCAGCATTAAGGCGAACCCTGCCCAGCCTGATGCCCCAGGTAGGTATGGTGATGGTGGCCTTGACCGGCGGCGCGATTGCCGTCGAGCAAGTGTTTTCCATTCCAGGGCTTGGCCGGGCAACCCTCGGGGCGGCTTCAGCACAGGACTTGCCGGCACTGCAAACCGGGATCCTTATTCTGCTGGTGATTGCGATTATGCTGGGCAGCTTGGCCAATATTGCCCGCGCGCTGCTGCTGGGTCGTGCATTTCGCCTTGGCGCGCTACCGGTGGCACATAGCGAGCATCACGCCCAGCGAGGCGCGTGGGCAGTACCTGCGGTGGCTATTACTCTGCTGTGCGTGCTGGTAGTTACCGGTATTACCCGCGACCCGTTCAGCTCGGCATTTATGCGTCTTGAGCCGCCAAGCTGGGCGCTGCCTTTAGGCGCGGACGGCACCGGGCACGATATTCTGGCACGCGTTGCCCACGGAGCACTTTCCACCATGGGCATGGCCGTAGTGGTTGTCTGTTTGTCGCTGCTGCTCGGGCTTCTCATTGGGCTGGCGCCAAGGTTTGCAACCGGCCCGATTGAAATCACCAAGGCCACTCCGCCCACTATTGCGGGGCTTATTGTGGCGGGTTTGGCGGGGCCTAGCGCCGGCGGCGCCATTATTGCCGTCACTGCCGTTGCCTGGGCACCATTGGCGGCACACACGGCGGCGCTGGTAGCAGAAGTCAAAGCTCAGCCCCACGTGCGGATTACGCCTATTTTAGGTGTCGGGCATTTTCGCTTGATGAGCCGGTATGTTCTGCCGGCCGTTCTGGGCCCGGTGTTCCGCCACGCCATGCTGCGCTTACCGGGCGTGGCCCTTGCCCTTGCTGCACTGGGGTTTCTGGGCCTAGGCCCACGCCCTCCCTCACCTGAGTGGGGATTAATCCTGGCGGAAGGCATGCCGTATATAGAGCGAGCGCCCTGGGCGGTGCTGATCCCTGCGCTGGCGCTGATTCTGCTTTCTATCCTCGCCGTATCGCTTTCAAGCATTGTCGGTGTCAGGAAATCACTTCGCTAGATCACTTCGCCACAGGTTTCAGG
>NZ_JBQTDC010000014.1:0-90337 GCF_052353045.1 Halomonas sp. AOP7-B1-5
ATGAAAAATCCCCCGGGGCTCGCGCCTCGGGGGTTTTTTTTGCGTGCGGGAAAAGGCGGTAAGGCACTCCTCAGCGTGTCGGATCAGCCGCCCACCCCAGCAGCGCTTTGCGCTGCATCGCCGGCTGAAGCCAGTTCCCACAACGCAGGGACAGGTCAATCCATAATCTACGATGTTATGGAACGCCTTCGTTCTAATGTGGGAGCTGGCTTCAGCCGGCGAAGGCACCGTCAGGTGCCCGGGATGGAAGAGGCCACCGTACCTGCTTGCTCCCACCCCAGCGGGGCGGGGCACCACATCACTGGCTAAAGCCGTCTCCTACAAAAAAGCCCTACCATACGTGTGCGATAGGGCTTTGTAGCTTTATGGCGAGAGGGCTAGCCGCAGAGCACTTCAAGTGCTTCCATCATGCTATCCATCTCATCATCGGTGCCAATAGTGATGCGCAAGAAGTTATTAAGCTCCTGCGTATTAAAGTGGCGCACCAGGATTCCACGTTCCCGCAGTCCAGCGAACAGCTGTGCCCCAGCAATCGTTGCGTGTTGTGTAAGGATGAAGTTGGCACTCGACGGCAGTACTTCAAAGCCGAGCGTTTCAAGGCGTTGGCGGGTGCGCTCGCGCGTGGCAATCACTTTTTCGCGGCATGCATCAAAGTGAGCCTGATCTTCAAGCGCGGCAATACCTACCAGGCTTGCCAAACTATCCACCGGGTAAGAGTTAAAAGAGTCCTTGACCCGCTGCAGGCCATCAATCAGCTCGGCTGAGCCTACGGCATAGCCCAAGCGCAAACCGGCCAGGCTACGCGATTTAGAAAAAGTACCGGTGACCAGCAAATTCGGGTAGCGGTCGATTAACGCAATGGCACTCTCTGCGCCAAAGTCAACATATGCTTCATCGACCAGCACAACGCGGTCCGTCACCCGCTTGAGCAACGCTTCTATGCTTTCTAGTGAGTGGGCATGCCCGGTAGGTGCGTTGGGGTTGGCAAAGATTACGCCACTGCGCTCTGACGCCGCCCCTAACGCTTCTATATCCACTTCCCACTGTGTATTCAGAGGGTGGGCGCGCAGCGCCACGTTATAGAGGTTGGCGTACACCGGGTAAAAACTATAGGTAATAGACGGGGTATCAAGCGGTGTGTCATGG
This sequence comes from Halomonas sp. AOP7-B1-5, assembly GCF_052353045.1. NCBI lineage: Bacteria > Pseudomonadati > Pseudomonadota > Gammaproteobacteria > Oceanospirillales > Halomonadaceae > Halomonas > Halomonas sp. AOP7-B1-5. The sequence goes on from NZ_JBQTDC010000014.1 coordinate 1,147, forward strand.
CAAAAAAACGCTTGAAACGCCAGGGCCAGTACTTCATCTGAACCGTTGCCCACGAACACCTGCTGGCTTTCTACGCTAAACGTTTTGGCAAGCGAGGCGCGAAGTGCCGCCGATGTGGGGTCGGGATAGAGACGCAGATGGTCCGTTGCATAGTCGCGCAATGCCCGACCAACGCCCGGTGCCGGGGGGTAAGGATTTTCATTGGTATTGAGCTTGATAACACGCTCACGCGGCTGCTCCCCGGGTATATAAGGGGTTAACGCCTTAACAGCGGGACTCCAGTATTGGCTCATGCGGGTAACCTGATTATCCTAGGTATAATAGGCCATGGTCGCTTGATGCTCGCTCAAGCGCAAGCATTCAACTATGTTATTCAACTGCGTATTCAAATACGCATTCAGGTACGCATTCAACGATGACTAGGGGTGGGCGTCGCACCTTGTAACGGTTATGCTGTCATAATCGCGCGAAAGAAATGTATGACCAACACGATAAGGAGACACCCAATGCAATTCAGGAGTTTGCTAGCCGGTTCGGCTATGTTGGCATTGTTGGCAGGCTGTGCAACCGGCGGGCCTTCGGGCCAAGACGCTGATGCAGGCGTTAGCGCGTCCCAAGAGCAGTACAAGGGAACGCTGCCTTGCCGCAACTGCGATGGTATTGATCTAGACGTTACCATGGTAGGTCAAGAGATGAGTCCGGCTGAAGAGCGTACCTTTACACTGGACGCGACTTACCGTAACCATCCTCAAACACCGCCCCCAGAAAACTATGCCGGTAACTGGGAAGTATTAAACGGTACTCCGTCTGACCCGGACGCGACTGTTTATGAGCTTACCCCGAATGGTGATGGTCAGGTTTACTACTTCCAGCGTATCAATGAGCGCACGTTAGAGTTAATCGACCCAGAGCGTCGTCGCTTTGAAAATGGCGAAATGTTGCAGCTACAGCGTCAATAAGCTAGCAGTAACATCCTGAGGCGGCCATTGGCCGCCTTTTGCATTTTAGGGCCAGACAGCATTAACGATGATCTAACAGTAACGGGAGTATTAGCGCGGTGGCTAAAGCCAAAAGTGCCTTTGTATGTACCGAGTGCGGCGCGGAGTATCGCAAGTGGCAGGGCCAGTGCTCCAGTTGCAATGAATGGAATACGCTTAGTGAAATTCGTCTGGCTAGTGCGCGCCCCGGCAGCGGCAGTGCTGGATCTGGCCGAGCGGGCTACGCAGGTGACCTTTCCAAGGATGTGGTCGACCTAAGCAATGTCGATTTAAGTGAAGTGCCCCGGTTAAGCTCGACCTTCAACGAGTTCGATCGCGTATTAGGCGGCGGCTTGGTGCCCGGTTCAGCCGTGCTCTTGGGGGGTAACCCAGGGGCGGGTAAATCAACGCTGTTACTGCAAACCGCCTGTAAGCTTGCTCAAGAGCGGCGCATTATCTACGTCACGGGGGAAGAGTCACTGTCTCAGGTAGCCATGCGCGCTCACCGCTTGCAGCTGCCTACCAGCGGCTTAAAAATGCTTGCAGAAACCAGTGTAGAAACAATTCTTGCCGTAGCAGAACGTGAGAAGCCCGAAATACTGGTCATTGACTCTATTCAGACCATGCACCTTGAAGATATCAGCTCAGCGCCGGGTGGAGTCGCTCAGGTGCGCGAGTCCGCCGCCGCGCTTACCCGCTTTGCCAAGCAAACCAATACGGTACTGCTATTGGTTGGGCACGTAACCAAAGACGGCACGCTGGCAGGCCCCAAGGTGCTTGAGCACATGATCGATGCCTCGCTGTTATTGGAAGGCGGCGCGGATTCGCGATTCAGAACGCTGCGAGGCCAGAAAAACCGCTTTGGCGCAGTCAATGAACTGGGCGTTTTTGCGATGCTCGAACAAGGCCTGAAAGAGGTTAAAAACCCCAGCGCCATTTTCCTCTCGCGTCAGGAAGAGCAGGCGCCGGGAAGCTTGGTGATGGTGGTGTGGGAAGGCACCCGGCCCATTCTTGTGGAAGTGCAGGCCCTGGTGGATGAATCTGCCTTGGGCAACCCACGCCGTGTGGCAGTCGGGGTGGACCAAAACCGGCTTGCCATGCTGTTGGCCGTATTAAATCGCCATGGCGGTCTGTTTACCGGCGACCAGGATGTGTTTCTCAACGTAGTAGGCGGCGTGAAGGTTCTAGAAACCAGTGCGGATCTGGCGGTGCTGCTGGCCGTGGTCTCTAGCCTGCAAAACAAGGCATTGCCTAAGGAGCTGGTGGTATTTGGCGAAGTGGGGCTTTCCGGCGAGATACGCCCTGTACCCAGCGGGCAGGAGCGCATCGCTGAAGCGGCCAAACATGGCTTTCTGCGCGCTATCGTACCGCGGGCCAACGCACCGAAGCAGTCACCCAAGGGAATGGAAGTCATTGCGGTGGATAAGCTTAGCGACGCGCTAGAGGCGCTTTAAGTAGGCTACGCTATAAAGATTGTTATAAAAACATCGAGTGCCAAGGAGAGACACTATGAGTTCGATTCGCTTAACCCAATACAGTCACGGTGCTGGCTGTGGCTGCAAAATAGCCCCTGATGTACTTGACGGTATTCTCGCCAAGGCGGGGCCTGCGGCAGGGCATAAGCAGCTTATTGTGGGTAACCAGGGGCGAGAAGATGCCGCCGTTTACGATCTGGGCGATGGGCGGGGTATGATTGCCACTACTGACTTCTTTATGCCGATTGTCGATGACCCGTTTGATTTTGGGCGTATCGCCGCCACGAACGCCATCAGTGATATTTACGCCATGGGCGGTACGCCCGTTATGGCACTTAGCATTCTTGGCTGGCCGTTGGATAAGCTAAGCGCCGAAATTGCCGGTGATGTGGTTGCCGGTGCTCAGGGCGTTTGCCGTGAGCTGGGTGTGGCCTTGGCGGGCGGCCATTCGATCGATGCGCCAGAGCCTATCTTTGGCCTCGCGGTTAACGGGTTGATCGATCTGGACAAGCTCAAGCTCAATAGCCGTGCCAAGCCAGGGGACCTGCTGTTTCTGACCAAGCCGCTCGGCATTGGCTTGCTGACCACGGCTGAAAAGCAGGGGCTGCTGGAGGCAGGACATCACGGCTTAGCTCGGGAAACCATGCTTAAATCCAACCGTATCGGCATTAAGCTTGCCGATGTGAAAGGCCTCAACGCCATGACGGATGTCACCGGGTTTGGCTTGGCAGGACATTTGTCGGAAATATGCAGCGCCAGCAATGTCATGGCCCAGATCGACTTTCGCCGCTTGCCTCGCCTGGCCCAGGCAGAAGCCTACCGTCGTCAAGGTGCTGTTCCTGGCGGCACACGGCGCAATCGTGATGCATTGGGTAAAAGCTTACCTCATATGGATGAAGCCCACTGGCAGTGGCTTTGCGACCCTCAGACCTCAGGCGGCTTACTACTGAGTGTCGACCCCGCCTGGCAGGATGATATCGAGCGGATTGGCCGCGAGTTCGGCCTATCGCTTCAGTCGTTTGGCGTTATGAAAGCCCGCGAGGGCGAGGCCCTGATTGAGGTCGTGGGATAGTGCCTAAAATAGCACCTGAAACAGTTCTTAAGACGGTTCTTGAGACAGCGCTCGAAACAATACCTGCTTCACTACGTTTGATCAGCGAAGCGCGGCCTTTGATCGATGTGCGTGCCCCGGTAGAGTTTGCTCAAGGGGCACTGCCGGGCGCGGTAAATCTTCCCTTAATGGTCGATGAAGAGCGCCGCCAGGTGGGCATCGCTTATAAGCAGCAAGGCCAGAGTGCGGCCATTGCCCTGGGCGAGCAGTTGGTCAGTGGCGATATCAAACAGGCGCGTATCGCCGCCTGGCAGGCATATCTGACAGAGCGCCCGGACGCAGTCATTTATTGTTTTCGCGGCGGGCTACGCTCGCAAATTGCCCAGCAGTGGTTGAATGATGCGGGAATTGTCAGGCCGCGAATTGCCGGTGGCTGGAAAGCCATGCGTCAGGCACTTTGCCAGCGCGTAGACGCCGCCGCTGAGCAGCCCATGCTTGTGGTCGCAGGGTTAACCGGGTGTGCTAAAACCACGCTGATTAATCGCCTGGATAACGGCGTTGATCTTGAAGCCTATGCCAATCATAAAGGCTCTGCGTTTGGTCGCCAGCCTGAAGCACCTGCCACGCAGATAGATTTTGAGCATGCGCTCGCCGCACGGCTGTTAGCTCTGCCGGGTAATTTGATCATGGAAGATGAATCTCGCCTAATCGGCAACGCCAACATACCGCTCACCTTTTGGCATGCTATGCAGAAGGCGCCTCGTGTACGCATAGAAATGCCGCTTGATTGGCGCCTTGACCAGCTCCAACACGACTATATTATTCAGCTGGAAAAGGACTATGTCGCGCACTTTGGGCCTGCGCAAGGCTGGGAACTGATGCAGCGTCAGTTGGGCAATGCGTTAATTCGTTTGGGGAAACGCCTAGGCAATGCCCGCCTTCAGCGTTTACAACGCTTACAGGTTATGGCCTTTAAAGCCCATGAAGAAGGCAATCCGCAGGCTCACGAAGCGTGGCTTGCGCCACTGCTCACCGAATACTACGACCCGCTTTATCGCTATCACCTTGAAAAACAGCGTGCGACAGCGGCGCCGGATCTGCATATAGGGGATTGGGACAGCTGTTTGGAGGCCGCTAAGCAGTGGAGCGCCTAGCGGCTACGTTAGGATGTCATTAGAAAGCTTTGAGCCATTGCATCATGACGCGATCAAGCAGTGGTGCCAACTGGTGAAAGCGGGCTGTATCCTCAAGAATTTGGCTGTCTTCCTGGATAAAACGCTGGCCGGCAGGCGTCGTGGTAGTGCCCGATGATTCGCTGTCACCCAGCAGCTGGGTCACGCTGGCAAGCGTGACTTCCAAGTGGCACAGTAAGCCAATAACGCGACCGCTATCCCAGCTGAAACCCTGCAGCGGCGCCGCCGGGCTACCGCCCAACGGCAGGGCGCTTTCAGGCAGGCTAAACACATGGCGATGCCACATGAACGCCTCAAACTGCTCGGGTAAATCAAACGGGCTTTCCGGGGCCAGGGAGACAGTATGCCAGCCTCTTTCGGGATAGGTGCCTGGGGCCACGACCGCATCAAGCGCCTGAGCTACCCAAAGGGCGCCCAGGCCAATGCCCAGAAGCGGTTTCTGGCCATCCAGGTAGCGGTTAATCAGTTTATTCTCGGCTTTAAACCAGGCGGGCGGTTCGTTAAGAAACGCCTCCGGGCCATCTAATATAATCAGCGCATCGCTTTCTGCCGGACGTGGCGTCAGTTCGCCTGCGTAAAGATGAAAAACGCTGTAACTATGCCCCATACTGCTCAACCAGTCGGTTAAGCGGGCGGGGTCATGATCAGCGCTGTGCTGTAGCAGATGTATATGCATGGTAATCTCCTCGCCGACCGTCCACAGTAAAGGCTGTCTGTGTTTATAACAGCGCTGTTGCGACCATAACGTATTGCCCCCATTTCACCAATATCGCGCGTTAGGAAATCAGTATGGAGTCTAAACCCTTAGGTTTTTATCAGCAGTTACAGGTGCTTCCGCTAGCGGCCCAGCAAGCATTTATGGCTGCGCTGTGTGAGCGCTTACTGCCTAACTATGCCCTATATGAACAGACGACCGGTCAGGGCGATGGTCACACGCTGCGTACCGTACTTAACTTGGTGTGGGAGCGGTTGAGCGTACCCAATGCGAGCATTGATTTTGCCCGCCAGGCTGAAAAACTGGCCGAGTGCGAGCCGCCCGCAGAGGATGAAAGTTTTGGCGCCCGCCGTGCGCTGGATGCCGTCGTTTCCATCTCGGCGCTGCTGGACACCTTGCAGGGAGACTCGCCTGAGGCAGTGCTGGATGTCAGCCGTACCTCACGCGCCGGGGTGCGCGCTTTTATTGAGCTGACGGAAGGTGAAGAGGATGCCCAAAAACTTGCGCTGCTGATCCGTGATCATCCGTTAATGGAAGACGAAAACGATTTTCAAGACGCGGTATTGGAAGCGGTAAGTGAGCCGCTCAGCAAAGCCGCGCTTAAAGAGATTCGTCAGTTAGGGCGCAATAACGGCATCAGCAATCTGGGGCTAAGTCTGGACGAAGACGACGAGTAAAGCATGGCCTGCCTAAAAGCGCAGGCCTGCGGTTACCATCATGCCGGCAGTGCCGAATATGATTAAATCGGATTCAAACCGCTCCCACTGCACTCCAATACTCGGCAGCAGCACCGGGGCAGTTTCAAAGTGGTTGAGCGGGATTTTGTCCCGGTACTCGCCTTTGTAGCCATGCAGTAAGCCCCCGGTTAGCTTGGCTCTGATGTTAACCTCTTCCGAGAACTGCCACAGAGGAAATTCACGCCCTGCATACACGTACCAGGTGGGCTGCTCATAGGAGTTCTTAAACCGTCCTATTCCCGTCAGCCAGCGATCGGGATTATGTAGCTCAACGCTGATTAAATTCTGGTGATTGTTATGTTCGGGGTCCGGATTAAAATGGCGGGTATAGAGGCTGGTTTGGACAAGCGTATGGTCAAGCTCAAGGGTAGGCGGCCAGTCGGGTAGGGAGAAGGCTGAGGCAGAAGCGCTCAGCCAAAAACCGATTAGCCCTCCCAGGTATGGGAAGCAACGAGACATTTAAAACTCCTGAGAAGAGGGCTATGCAGTGAAAGCGGCCGCTATAGCCGCATTTCGATGCCGCGTTCCGCCATGTACCGCTTTGCTTCAGGAATCGTGTATTCACCGAAGTGAAAAATACTGGCCGCAAGAACCGCATCCGCGCCGCCTTTAAGCACGCCATCTACCAAGTGGTCCAGATTGCCCACGCCGCCGGAGGCAATGACCGGAACGCTTACCGCTTCTGAAATCGCGTGGGTCACGCCGAGATCAAAACCGATCTTGGTACCGTCGCGGTCCATGCTGGTTAACAGCAGTTCGCCCGCTCCCAGCTCGACCATTTTCTTGGCCCACTCCACCGCATCAAGCCCGGTTGCACGACGGCCGCCATGGGTGAAAATCTCCCAGCGCGGCGGCTCGCCTTCACCGGATACCCGCTTGGCATCAATCGCCACCACAATACACTGGCTGCCAAAGCGCTCCGCTGCTTCACGCACGAACTCAGGGTTAGTAACCGCTGCCGTGTTGATCGAGACTTTATCGGCCCCGGCATTGAGCATGGTGCGAATATCGTCACAGGTACGAATACCGCCACCTACGGTTAACGGAATAAACACTTCGCCGGCAATGCGTTCGACCATTTCCACTGTTGTGTCACGGTCTTCATGGCTTGCGGTAATATCCAGAAAGGTAATCTCATCGGCACCCTGCTGGTTATACCGCTGGGCAATTTCCACCGGGTCGCCTGCATCGCGAATGCCGACAAAGTTGACGCCTTTCACCACCCGCCCAGCGTCTACATCCAGGCAGGGGATAATACGCTTGGATAAACTCACGCGCCGCCTCCTGTTAGCTGATCGCTAAGGCGTTGTGCTTCAGCCACATCCAGGCTGCCTTCATAGATCGCCCGACCGGTAATCGCGCCTAAGATGCCGCTATCCGCAACACCGCACAGCGCTTTAATATCGTCTAGGTTAGTGACGCCGCCAGAGGCAATCACCGGCAGACCGCCTTCACGCGCCAGTTGAGCCGTCGCTTCGACGTTAACCCCTTGCATCATGCCGTCGCGAGCGATATCGGTGTACACGATGCTGGAAACGCCGTCATCGGCAAAGCGCTTGGCCAGATCCACTGCCTTCACGGTAGAGACTTCCGCCCAGCCGTCGGTGGCCACAAAGCCGTCTTTAGCGTCCAGCCCGACAATCACATGGCCGGGGAAGGCGCGGCACATCTCGCCCACAAACGCGGGTTCTTTAACGGCCTTGGTGCCAATGATCACGTAAGACACGCCTGCATTCAGGTAATGCTCGATGGTCTCGGCATTGCGGATGCCGCCGCCAATTTGAATAGGCAGGTTGGGATAGGCACGTGCTATAGCCGTGACGGCATCGCCATTCACCGGCTTGCCTTCAAAAGCGCCGTTCAGGTCGACCAGGTGAAGGCGGCGTGCACCGGCTTCTACCCAGCGGGCGGCCATTGCAACCGGGTCATCGCCGTAAGAGGTCGCATCGTCCATACGCCCTTGTTTCAACCGCACACATTGGCCGTCTTTGAGATCGATCGCAGGAATTACCAACATAAATAAACCTCTTAGGGCGTCCAGGTGACAAAGTTTTCGAGTAAGCGCAGGCCTGCTCGGGAGCTTTTTTCCGGGTGAAACTGTACGGCAAAGGTGGCATCACGGCCAATCGCCACGTGGGCGCCTACCTTGCCATAATGTGTGGTGCCAAATACCTGGGCATCGTCGGCAGCATTCACGTAGTAGCTGTGTACGAAGTAGAAGTGCTCGTTATTATCGATACCGGCCCACAGCGGGTGATCATGGTGCTGCTCAACCAGATTCCAGCCCATGTGGGGTACTTTCAGGCGCTGCTCGTGTTCGTCGCGCATGTCGGTGGGGAACTTATCAACGCTGCCTTTGAAAAAGCCCAGACAATCAACGCCGCCGTTCTCTTCACTGCGCTCCAGGAGCATTTGCTGGCCTACACAAATTCCCAGTAGAGGCTTTGCCTGACGCGTCAGCATATCATCAACCAGGCCTCGCAAATCGGTGCGTTCAAGCTCGCCTACGCAGTCGCGGATGGCGCCCTGGCCTGGCAATACCAAACGCGTGGCGCCTAAAATGCGCCGCGGATCGCGGGTAATAATGACGTTTTCATGGGTAACGTGTTCGAGCGCCTTCGCGACAGAATGTAGGTTTCCCATCCCGTAGTCGATTACAGCAATGGTCATGAAGCGCTCCTTAATCGAGTGAACGAACAGTTGCTTGCACTGTTGCCTATCCTACAGCGCGCCATTATAGGCTCCCTTTGGTGGAAGGCATCTGCCCCGCCATACGTGGGTCTTCGGCGACAGCCATACGCAGAGCACGCCCAAAGGCTTTAAAAATTGTTTCGGCCTGATGGTGAGCATTAAAGCCTTTAACGTTGTCGATATGCAGCGTTACGCGGGCATGGTTGACGAAGCCCTGGAAGAACTCCCAAAACAGCTGGGTATCCATGCGGCCTATCGTATCGCGAGTGAAGTCGACATTCATATAAAGACCGGGCCGACCTGAGAAATCAATCACCACGCGCGAGAGCGCTTCATCAAGCGGTACATATGCATGCCCATAACGATAAATGCCGCGCTTATCGCCAATCGCTTCGTTAAATGCCTGGCCTAATGTAATTCCCAGGTCTTCAACGGTATGGTGGTCATCAATATGCAAGTCGCCCGTCGCCTGGATATCAAGGTCTATCATCCCATGGCGCGCAACTTGATCAAGCATATGATCTAGAAAGGGAACGCCAGTTTCGCAGCGAAGATGGCCTTCGCCATCCAGATTGACGCTGACAGTAATCTGGGTTTCATTCGTATCACGGCTAACCGTGGCAATACGCGCTGCCATGTTGTATCTCCTGCGCTCTAGCGCATTCTGAGGGTAAGGCGATGGGCTACATTGTCTCACCACCGTATAATCAGGACGTAAATCTGTGGCAAAGCGACCATTATAGAGAATCGGTGCACTCATCCGCTACAATGCGCGAAAGGTAGCCGCCGTTTAGGGCATTAAAAACTGCAGCCTGTCTGCTTTGGCGAAGAGGAATTCACCATGCCGGTGACACTAGAGCACGTCGACTTGGCTCGTTGGGACGCCGATGAGCAAGTGCGCCTCGACCTGATACGCATTTATGAAGATGCGCCCAAAGAGCGGGTGCCTGCCCAAGACGTCCTGCCGTTTATTGAGCAGCATCTGAATGCTCACCATTTTTTTGCCTGTGCCCACTTTAATGATCATTTATTGGGGGCGGCGGCTATTCAAGAGGGTCCCGACCGGGCCTGGTGGCTCTCTGAGCTATGCGTTCGCAAAATCACCCGCCGCCGGGGCGTAGGCTCGCGGTTGATGGCACTGCTCGGAGAGCAGGCCAAGCAGGAAGAGCGTAAGCTGCGCATTGAAACCACGCACCTACCGCTGGCCGATCAGGTTCTGCTTTCCAAGCTTGGCTACCGCCCTGGCACCAATGCCGAAGGGCCAACATCAGGCAAGCCGCTAATTAGCAATTTTGTTGAGCTAGACCCACAAGGGAAAGGGTAATGAAACAGTTATTACGTATTTTGCTGGCTGCTGTCGGTATTCTCGGCATTGTGGCAGTGGCGGCGGTGGTCTATGTCACCACCTTTCTGGATCCCGAGGACTTCAAGCCGCGCCTGACATCGGTGGTGGAAGAACACACCGGGCTGCATCTGGCGCCTGAAGGGCCGATCACCTGGTCATTCTACCCGCGTATTGGGGTGAGCGTGGAGCAAGCCCGCGCTTGGCTGCCGGAGCAGTCTGAAGAGGACACCTCGTTTGCTGCCATCAATCGTGCTGAAGTCAGCGTTGCCTTTGCACCTCTGCTGCGCGGGGAAATTGCCATTGATGGCTTAACGCTGGATGGTATGCGCTTGAACCTGGAGCGAGACGCCGAAGGAGAAGGTAACTGGGAGCCCTTGCTTGAGCGTCTGGCTGAAAGCGGCGACGAAACGGCGGAAACGGTCCTGGCCCCGGCTAGTGCCGGGCCGCATGCCGATGCGGGCAGCCTATCGGTGGTGCTGAATATTGCCAGTGTCGAAGTCAGAAACGCCGATATCCGCTTCCGTGATGTCCAAAGCCAAGCGCTGTGGCGCCTTCAGTCGCTTAATGTTTCAGGCAGCAACGTCAATCCGGTAAGTCCTTTCCCGTTAAAGACCATGTTTACCTTAACCAAGCATAACCGCCTGGATGCCGAAGCGCTGGAGCGCCCACCTGAGCTAACCAGTGATATTGATCTTGAAACACGCATGCGTCTCCAGCTTGCTGAAGACCGCGTAGTGCTGGAAAACACCCGGCTAAACACCCAAACGCGTATGGGAGCAGAGGGTGAACCACAGCGGCTTAGCTTAAAAGCCGCTGAAATGATCGCCCGCATGGATGAGAAGCAGCTAAGTATTAGCGAAGGCGTTTTAGAGGCGGGTCTGCAGAATGCAGAAAAATGGCAAGGTAGCCTGGCGCTAGCGCTCGCCTTTGGCCTGGAAAGCAACTGGCAGGCGCAAACGGCGCAGCTGAAAGATTTTCAGCTCACCGGGCCTGACGGACTGCGCATGAGCGGCCACCTTAATGTTGAGCAGATGTTCGATGCGCCCGAGTACCGTGGGCAGATTACGGCCGCGCCCTTTACGCTACGTCCCTGGCTAACGCGTACAGGCATTGAGCTTAATACCACCAGCGAAGCCGCCCTTAGCGATATTGCCATGACCAGCCCCATTGAGGGCAATGCAGAGCAAGTGTCGTTATCCAGCCTGTCGTTGGTTGTCGACGACAGTACCTTTACGGGGCAGGTGTCGGCCGCTCTGGATGGCTCGCAGGTAGCGTTTGACCTGGAAGGTGATCAGCTTGACATCGACCGTTATCTTCCTGGTCCCACGACCGCCCAGCAGGCCAGCTCGGGCTTGCTACGCAAAGCGTTTGCTCAGAGCTCGAATACCTTGCTGCCTCAGGTTTGGTTGAGTGAACTGTCACTTAACGGCGATTTAAGCGTTGAATCCTTTTTAATGGGCGGCCTGACCTTTAACAATACCCGCCTGCAGCTGCGTGGTGAGGACGGTCTTCAAGAGCTAACGGCGTTTGAGTCCCAGTTCTATGGTGGAGAGCTTAATGCCACGGGGCAGCTGGATGCCCGTGAGCGAGTGATGGAGTGGGCGCTTGCCCCCACCGTTAACAACGTACAAATGGCGTCACTCATCGAAGCCATCAGCAACGATGAGGATCCTTCACCGCTAAGAGGGCGCCTGCATTTGGATGGTGAGCTGACCTCACGGGGTAACAGCCGTGAAGCGTTAACCAGCAACCTTAATGGGCAGCTCAATGCCCGCCTTAATGAGGGCGCTATTTTAGATATCAATATTTCTCAGCAGATGTGTGAGCTGGTCGCCCAGTTGGAAGGCGAAGGCACGCTGCGTGATTGGCATACCGACACGCGTTTTGAGCGCTTCGACGCGACGTTCCAGGTACGCAATGGCGTGGTAACCAGTGATAACCTGTTGATTAAGCTTCCGGGAATTGATGTGAACGGTGAGGGCGAGCTCGATTTCAACAGCCTGAACTTCGATACCCGTGCTAACGCGCGCTTGGTGGATACCGCTGACGCCGCATGTAAGGTGAATCCACGTTTGGAGCAGTTGCCGCTACCGGTACGCTGCGAAGGCCATCTTGGCGGTGCCACCAATGAGTGGTGCCGTTTCGACCGCTCTGCCTTTCAAACCGCTGTGGTTGACCTGCTGCGTAATGAAGCCGGTAATCGCGTAGCAGACGAGCTGGAAGAGCGTGTAGAAGGCTCTTTGGACAAAATAGATGAGCGCCTTGGCGAAGGTGCCGGTCAGGAACTTCGTGAAGGCATCCGTCGTCTATTTAACTGAGCATTCATGCAAGACACTCTGCGCCGGCCTCAATGCCGGCGCTTTTTTATTGCCCCATGATTAATTGGCACGCTGCGCCAAGTATTTTACGAACGCTCTATCGAAGGAAACCGCATGGCTGATATGCCCACTCCCAGGCTTACGGCAGAAGAGTTCTATCGTCGCCTGATCGCCTGGTTCGACGAGTATGGCCGTCATGATCTGCCCTGGCAGTCGCCCCGCAGCGCTTACCGCGTGTGGGTGTCAGAAATCATGCTCCAGCAAACCCAGGTAACGACGGTTATCCCTTATTTCGAACGCTTTATGGCGCGCTTCCCTACGCTTGAGTCGCTAGCGCTGGCCCCTCAGGACGAAGTGCTGCACTTATGGACAGGGCTTGGCTATTACGCTCGAGCTCGCAACCTACACAAGGCCGCTCAGTTGGCGCTGGAAGAGCACAGCGGCGAGCTGCCAACTACAAGTGTTGAAGCGCTCACCGCGTTGCCGGGCATTGGCCGCTCAACGGCGGGTGCGATAATTGCCCAAAGTACCGGCCAGCGAGCGGCGATTCTGGACGGCAACGTCAAACGCTCGCTAACGCGACTGCACGCTATCCCTGGCTGGCCTGGTAAGCCAGAGGTAGAGCGTAAGCTATGGACGCTTGCCGAATACTACACGCCGTCTAACCGCCTGGCGGACTTCACTCAGGCGATGATGGATTTTGGCGCCACGCTATGTAAGCGTAGCAAGCCTGACTGCAAGGTCTGCCCGTTTAATGATGTTTGTCTGGCATATGCCCAGGGCGAACCTCAGCGCTACCCGGAGTCCAAGCCTAAAAAAGCCCTGCCTACCCGCAGCACTATCATGCTGCTGCTACAGGATAGCCAAGGGCGGGTCTGGTTAGAGCAGCGCCCGCCTAGCGGATTATGGGGCGGCTTATGGAGCCTGCCGCAATTTGAAAAACACAGCGAGCTCAATGACTGGCTGGAGATGCATGCCGTATCGCCCAAGCGCCAACCCACCATGCCCAGTTTTCACCATACCTTTAGCCATTTTCGCCTTGAAATTACCCCTCAGCCGGTTTCGTGCGATAGGCTGAGCGAGGTACGTGAAAGCGGCGTATGGTATGACGTTGAAAATCCGCGTGAGCTGGGCTTGGCAGCCCCTGTAAAAGCGCTGCTTAGCCAACTAACGCCCTTTACGCTTAACTTAACGCCAGGACGCGTATAGGTGCCTGGGCCTGTAGATCACAACTCGATCAAGACCAATCCAATAAGGAGCATCCATGAGTAACACGGTTTTTTGCCGCAAGTACCAAAAAGAGCTGCCGGCTCTCCCGTTCCCGCCGCTACCCGGCAAGCAGGGCCAGGAGATTCAAGCAACCGTTTCCAAACAGGCCTGTGAAGAATGGCAGGCACTGCAGACTCGGCTGATCAATGAAAAGCATCTTAATATGCTCGACCCGGAAGCCCGTGCGTACCTGATGGAGCAAATGCAGCGCTTTCTGGATAACGAAACAACCGATCAGGCGGAAGGTTATGTGCCGCCTACGCAAGCGTAAACGAACACTCAGGCTGGCAGAAAACGCAGGAATTACGGGCGTTTCAGCCCTGCGCCGTTAGTCGTAAAGTTAGCCTAAGCGACGGTTAGAAAAGAAAGTTTCACAAAGGTGTTGACGAAAAGCTGAATTTTTAGTTTAATACGCACCGTTGGCAAGGGCCAGATAGCTCAGTTGGTAGAGCAGGGGATTGAAAATCCCCGTGTCGGCGGTTCGATTCCGTCTCTGGCCACCAAACGTTGGGGTATCGCCAAGTGGTAAGGCACCGCTTTTTGGTAGCGGTATTCCCAGGTTCGAATCCTGGTACCCCAGCCATTGCCAACAAGATTTCTTGTTGACTGATTAGCTTAACCGCAACCCAGTCATTTTCTCAAGAAAATGTGAAGCGCCGACATAGCTCAGTTGGTAGAGCAACTGACTTGTAATCAGTAGGTCCCGGGTTCGACTCCTGGTGTCGGCACCATCAAAAGATGGTTAAAAGCAACATATTAGAGAATCCGAAAAAGCCGTCCGAAAGGGCGGCTTTTTTGTGCGCGTTTGAAAAGTACTCATAGCCAATTAAGCTGCCGACTTTTCTATCAGAAGACGAATTGAGTTATATCCTAGGTAATCGCCGTTAGCTTTTTATACGTACTAGAGGATAGCGCTCAACCAACGAAATAGTTGCTAGGTAGTATGCTTCAGGAAGGTTGCTATCGGCTTGTGCTGCTGGCGGTGGATACAACGCTACAAGTGATAGCCCGATAAAATTAACGGATAGATAGGGGCTGTTTGTTAGCCTGGGTAGAAGTGGTGGGGCCCTCCTTGGCCTATCGCGCTTCCTTGATCCTTTCGCATATTGCCTTCCATTGCCCTTCCCTGGGCTAGCGCGACTCAAGTGGGCTACTGCGATTAGTAGCCCTTAGAAGTGTAGCTACTTTGATAGAAAATAATGTAGTCAATCGACGACAATATTTGTAAGCATTTTCTTACATGGAAACAATAATCTTATAAATTTCAAGGATTTTTGCTATGCCACATTAAATTTTCTTACGATTGCCATCGCGACGGTGCCAACACGTTAGGAGGTCGCGATACAGCTAGGATGATCCGAGCCTTTGCAAGGTCAGCACGTGGTGGGTAAAGGCGAGATGTAAAGACAGGTAATACAGAAGATAAAACAGCAACGCCTCTATACAACAACGCCCCTATGAAGGGGCGTTTGGTGTACTCATGCCTTCCTGGCATTTGGTCACTCATCCTGAGTGGAAATTCCTTTTCGTTGGTAGCTTCCTGCCGCCGACAACTTTATACTAGACCATGTATAATATGTGCACAATAGATGAGTAAGAAAAAATTATACCAAAATTTATACCATTCCTTTCTAAGCTTAATTTTTCCTTTTCTATACATCACCAGTTTCCAATCTGTGACCGCAAAGCCGCTGCAACACTCTCCGATACGGGTTAGATACATTACCGAATGCCCTGACTGCCAATGCTCTACCCATCAGCCTTTGACCCTTGGCGGGCGAAGCCAGTTTTATCTGTTATCCATGTGCTGGCGATGAGAGGGCAGAGTCAAACAAACAAGCTGCTCCCTTTGGTTTGCTTAAGCAATCGCCACCGGCTGAAAGTCCCTCTTGAAGCGTTTGGTAATAAAGCCTCTATAAATTTAATGTTATTAAACTTTTACAGATGTCTTTATCATTAATTTAAAGTTTCTATTTATTTAAATTAATTGGATTATTGACATGAAATAAAAGCTTGTTAATTACAAAGATTAAAAAGCTTTCTTATTGACTATATCGCTTGAAACAACTTATGAGTTGGCTACTCTCAAATTACTCGATTAACTAATCGAGTTCCACGGAATGATTTGGTTTTACCGAATGCATGAAAGGAGATGAATCATGGCTAACAATCGCAACGACAATGGAATGAGTCGCGAAGAAGCAGGCAAGAAAGGTGGCGAAGCTACCTCTAAGAATCACGATAAAGAATTTTACGAAGATATCGGCCATAAAGGCGGCCAAAAGAGTGGTGGTAACTTCGCGAATGACCCAGAGCGCGCTTCCGAAGCTGGTAAGAAAGGCGGAGAGAACAGCCAAGGAGGCCGTAATTCCTGATCACAGCCGAATGAGATTGGCCATTAGGTTTTACGCAAGCGCTTAAATGGTAACCCTTTATAAAACGTAGTGGTGGCATATATGTGTTACTGATTTTTAAAGGGTTGTTATGCAGAAGATTGAGTTTCTTAACCAGAATTAACTAAGCGTTAGTGCTTTTAATGAGCAAGGAAGCTTTTGTTAAACCTTTATGGAAAAAGGTGGTTGAGTAATTAGATCGATACTGCATAGCGTTTAAGTTTTCTGCCAGGGAGTTTTCTCCCTGGCAGTTACTGTCGGAGAGGTCACCATGTTTCACCATTCAGCAAAACTTCAATATCCGGTTAAAGTCGATAAACCTAACCCTGAATTTGCCATGCTGCTCCAGCAGGCTATTGGTGGCATTGAAGGTGAAATTCGAGTAGCGATGCAGTATTTTTTTCAGGCGATGGGCGCGCGTGGCGATGACCGCATTCGCGACCTGTTAATGTCGACAGCGACAGAAGAACTTTCGCATATTGAAATGCTTGGTCATGCGGTTGCGCTTAATTTGGAAGGGGCGCCGGTTTCTTATCAAGAAGCTACCGCAAAAGATCCCATCATGAATGCCATTCTTGGCGGTGCCAATCCTCGCCATTTGCTGTCATCAGGGCTTTCTGCCATGCCGGTAAATTCTAATGGCGTGCCGTTTGATATGAGCCATATCTACGCGACTGGTAACGTAGCCGCCGATATGTTGGCAAACGTGACGGCTGAGGCAAGTGGCCGAGTATTGGCATCACGTCTCTATAACTGGACTGACGATCACGGCATGAAGGATTTTCTTTCTTTCCTGATCGCTCGGGATACTTACCATCAGCAGCAGTGGCTGGCAGTGATCGAAGAGCTAGGTGGGCTGGGCGCAAATCTTCCCATCCCCAACTCAACACCTGAAGATCACGAAGCAATGCAACACTCGTATTATTACCTCAATACGTTGCTTGATAAAGAAGCACCTAAAGGACGCTGGGGTGAAGGCCCATCCTTTGATGGCCGTAGCCAGTTCTCGGTTCGCAACCAGCCAGCACCTGAAGGTCAGGAGGCGACGCTTGGTATGGCTAAGGAAAAATCAGGCGCTCAGAAGGACCAGATTGATCCGTCTAAGTAAACAGCTATGAATTGCTCAGTTTCTTAAAGGAGAATGCACGATGGAAACCAAGTATCTAGAGAACTGGTTGCGTGATGCACATGCTATGGAGCAGCAAGCTGAGAAAATGCTGAGATCCCAAGCAGAACGCTTGGAGGATTATCCAGAGCTTAAAGCGCGAATTGAGCAGCATTTAAATGAAACCCGTCACCAGTCTGAGCGATTAGAGCAGGCTATGGCCGGAATAAATATTGATACTTCCGCGCTAAAAGATCTGGGCGGCAAGTTAACCGCGTTCGGTCAGGCGCTCGGCGGCATGATGGCAGGCGACGAAGTCATGAAAGGTAGTATTGCCAGCTACGCCTTTGAGCATTTTGAAATTGCCAACTACAAGGCATTAATCCAGGCGGCTGAAAGTGCAGGCCAGACTGGAGTGGCCCAGGTATGCAGAGAGATCCTCAAAGAAGAAGAGGATATGGCTGCTTGGCTTGCCGATCATATTGAATCTACTACTACCGAGTTTTTGCACCGTGCGGATAATGACGATCTGCGCGCCAAGCGGTAAGTGCTTTCGCCGCATACCCTACTAATTAGGCCCTTTCCTCGGTAATTATTTGCCGAGGTTTTTTTCTGGCTAGCTGTGCCTTATGCGTTAACGTATATCGCTCTACAACAAAGCCGCCCACGCGTTGGGCGGCTTTGTTGATTTTAAGGCGAGCTAACCTCTGTAAGGCGCGGCTTACAGAAGATCCCGGGGAATAGTTGACTCCCAATTTTTTGAGAATACCCGGTACTGCCCTTCATAAGCATCCATCTCGGCATGAATGATAAAATTAGTTTCGGTGCAGGTAAGCACGGTGCGCGTGTAAACCTGCGTATGCCAATCATCGCGCTTGAATGAGCTTTCTGTGACGGTTTCCCCGCGTGCAGAGGTAAAGTCATTACCTACCGTAGTGTAATACTCACGGGCACACCGATGAATTTCGGTACCTATATCGTTAATTCGAAAGCACCCCTGATCGTTAACGACTTCCAGCGTAGAGCTTTTAGTCGCCAAGTCTTGATGCAATAACCAATTATGCTTGCTGGGTGCAAGATTGGTGATCTCAAGAGGAGGGGCAGACTGCGGAGCGTCAAAGTGCGTTAAGCCATCCTCTTCATGACCTGCGCAACGCACGGGTAGCTTGAGCACGCAATGATTAAACGAAATATCTACCTGAGCAGGTTTTGGGGGCAACCAGGCAAGCGGCCAGTAGGAGGTTGATACAGAAACCCGTAATTGATGCCCCGCCGGAAACTGTTGCGCAATACCGTTCATATCAATGGTGACCCGATAAGTCCGGTGCGGCTCAAGCGGCGTTGGTTCCGCATTGCTATCGCGGTGGGTAAGGTTGAGTAAACCGTACGTTACCCGGGTGGCTTTACCATCTGGCGCTACATCAGAAAGACGCACTGCCAGCATTGCCTGTGGCTGATTGCTTGAAACTTCCAGCTCTAATGAAGGCGTACCAAAAATATGTAACGGCTCAGCTAAAGCATCGGTACTAAAAATAAGCGAGCCGCCGTCTTCCTCGCGCTGATCACCGGGTAGATCCGGCGTGGCGGCATATGAGCACCATTTGCCTGCCGCCAAGCCTACGCTTAACGGTGACTGTAGCCCCATGGTGGTAGGCTCAGTGCCGCGTTCAGGTTCGCTAGCCGAAGACAGAGGCGTTAACCGATAAGGGGACAATAAATAGTGTTGCTCCTGAATATTATTGGATGGCCATAAAGGCTCTGCAATCCAGCGGCCAGGTCTGTCTTCGTAGGAGTTATCTGGAGGGACGCTGTCTTGCTCCCAGGCGCGCAGCATGGGTTCATCCATAATGCCGTTGTCTTTGCCTTTCAGCCAGTAGTCCCACCAGCGCAGTGCCTCTTGAAGAAAGCCAATGGCAGGTCCCGGAATACCTTGATGAGGATACTTATGCCCCCAGGGGCCAATAAGCCCTTTGCGTGGGACCTCTAAATGCTCCATTAATCTGAAAACGGTATTGGTAAAGCCATCCGCCCAGCCCCCAACAGCATATACCGGGCAGCGTATAGCGTCGTAGTATTCGCAAACGGAGCTTGCCGACCAATATTCACTGCGCCGCTGATGGCGCAGCCACTTATCAATCCATAGGCCGCTTTCTTCCATGCGTTCGTGCCACATATCTCGCCAGCGGTCGCCGACAATCAGCGGGTCGGGCGGTAAGGCGTTAAAGGCGAGCATGACGGTGGCTTCAGATAAATTATCCCCGAGAAGGCAGCCACCCATATAGTGCATGTTGTCGGCATAAAGATCGTCGCTTGAACATAAGCTGATAATCGCTTTTAGCGCCGGCGGCTGCTTGGCGGCAACTTGTAGGCTGTTAAAACCACCCCACGAAATACCCATCATGCCGACGCTACCGTCACACCAGGCTTGGCGGGCAATCCACTCGATGGCATCCACCGCATCTAACTGCTCTTGCTGGGTATATTCATCAGTGAGCACTCCATCGGAGTCACCGCTGCCACGCATATCCACTCGCACACATACGTAGCCATGGCCCGCCAGATAAGGATGATTGGTAGCATCGCGGCCACGCGTGATATCGCGCTTGCGATAAGGGATATACTCCATAATGGCGGGCAGAGGGGTATCCTGGGTAGCTTCAGGCAACCAAATGCGCGCCGCTAAATGTTGGCCATCGCGCATGGGGATAAAGACGTTTTCTATCTCGCGGACGTTATAAGGAAAGTCGTTGATAACTTCCATTTTACCTCCTTCAAAGATCCACTTTTTCGATTTCAAAATCTAAAAAGTCTAAACAGAATTTATAGCGTTCCTCGATCTCCTCATGGTTGTTACCGGTGATATACAGCGTACCTAACCGATAGCAAAAACTATCCTGATGAAGCAAATCGCTAAGGCGCTGACCTGGGGAAACGTCCAGGCATACGTCGGTATGAGGTAGTTGCTGTTGCAGTGCCTGGATGTTTTCTTGGCTAGGCACCCGCGTAACGATGCCATCTTCATGGGCGTAAGGGATAAAGCATTTTGCCGCCACAGGTGCCACGCCCTGGCGGCTTAATAAAGAAGGGCGCTGACCCAAGGCGATGTCGATCGCCACCTCATGGTTGGACATGCCATCCACCAGAACGAATATCTCGCTATGTGACTGTGAAATACGCGTATTGACTTCTATCAGCCAAAGTTTGTCAGTTGCTTCGTCCCACATGAATTCAGCATTAAAGCAGCCATTATCGTAGCCAATATGGGTAAGAAACGTTTTAGCGGCTTCCACCATTTTATGGTGTACATGCTCGGGTAGATTGCTGGGGTATTCCAGGCGGTCATAAAGGGTTAATGAGTCATCAGCTCTGGGCTGTGAAATAATTCCATGCACATTGAATTCGCCCTGAAAAACCGTGCCCTCAGGAGCCGCCTGTACCCCTTTTATGATCTCTTCAACAATGCAGGAATTACCATCCAGTTCTTTGATCTCTTCCGGTAAGTCGGCGTACTCAAGCGCTTCATTGAACGGGTCGCCAAGCTGGCGAATACCCTGACGAATTTCCTCAATAGCCTGATCAAATTGCGCTTGGTTCTCTACTTTGAAGCCCAAATGAGACGAGAATGCTTTTACCGGCTTTATCCAGAAAGGAAAATCAAGGGTGACCTGATCAATCGGGTTCTCTTTGAAGGGATCTACGCCGCAGAAGTCAGGTACGACGTCAGGAATAACCTTCTGCTGCTCAATACGGCTCCAGAGTTTATGCTCACAGGTTAAAACGCTGGTAATAGACGGCGAAGGGATATCATATTGCTGACAAAGTAAGGGGACTAATACGCTAGTTGGAAAGTCCCACTGAGCGATGATGCCATCGACAGTGCCAGCGAAATTCTCTAATTGAGCCTTCGCCACATTTAAAAGCTGATTAAACGACAGACTTTCAGCCTCAACTGCTGTATTAACACTAAGTAGCTCATGAATATCCAAAGCTTTAGCTTCTCTTAGCGTTTCCATCGCGCGACGCTGTTTATCTTCTAAAGCAATAACAAAGATATTACGTTTCATCATTCTCTCCTTGAATTAGAAAGCCTACTCCTGATGCTTCAGATTAAGTGTAAGATAACTATCCAGTAACATCCTTGATATATGTAATTTTTAAAAGTTCCTTAAGCACTGGCTGAGTTTAATTTTTAACAGGTTTTAAAGTGAGGTTTATGCGGTTTTTAAAGGACATAGCGTTTTCATTGTGTTTATAAATGTAACGCTTTTTATCAGATGCGATACTTCACAAAAAAACCGTCAGGTAAGTAAAGTGAGGTTTTAGAAGGAATCATTTTAAAATTTAATAATTGTTAAAATTCTCCATCGATAACACGTTAGAGCTGTACTCTTAATCAGATTGATGAGGCAAATAGTCCTTGTTTATATTTTCGGCGTTGACTATATTTTTCTCGCCCCTAATCTCTTTTGGTTGTATTACGACTTTACTTTAAGATTATTATGTATAGCTTGTGTCTAACTACAAAGGAGTGTAGAAATGGAACAGGTAATCGCTGGAAACTATAAGCTTATGGATAAGAAAAGCTTTAGTAACTTTTTTAATGACTTCGAAACTAAAGGTTTCGATATAACTTTGGAAAATGTGCTGGGCCTATATGGAGAATTAGGCCAAGAGTCATTAAACAGTTTGTATGAAATACCTAGAAAGATAGTTGAACTAAAGAGAAATCAGAAGATGTTCTCTTTATGTGATGATCGTGCGGACGTATTCGTTGTTAAAGAAGGATGGGCTAGCCTATGTCATTTCAATGATAAACGAGGCCAGGATATATGTAACGTGTTTATGCCTGGTGATATTATTGGGGTTAGAGAAAGTTTCTTTGAAAGCCATGAAATCACCATTTTAGCGCTTACTAATTGCAAGCTAGAAAGAGTGCCGGTTGAAAGTATTCATAAGCTTTTTAAAACAGACATGGATATTAGAAAGGCCGTTATGTCCTATATTATGGTCAACGATAATATCACCATTGAGCGCCTGAGAAGCTGCACACATCACCGTTCTGAGGAGCGTGTCGCCCATTTTTTATTGGAAATTTATACGCGATTTTGTTTTAAAGGATTGCTGCATACAAATATTTACTCATTCCCTGTTACCCAAGATGTGGTGGGTGAACTGTTGGGTATAACCAGTGTTCACGTAAGCCGATGTATGACTGCTTTAGAACAGAAGAAGTTTATTCGTAAGACGCGAAGCAGTATCAAGCTTCTAAAGCCTGATGAGATGGCTAAGATAACAGGCTTTGATAGCGATTTTATTTATGGACATATTCGTCTTGATTGAATTATTTAAATTCATTGTCGATGGTTGTCAAGTGATCGCTAATAGGTTTGTCAGAGAGCTTAATGTTTCGTTGCGTTAATTATTTAAACTGTGAATTTTAATGATTTGAAATGCAATATATATAGTTTTCATGAATTGAAGGATACCTATTTTTACTAATTAAAGTGAGTGATAGGCCTGCTGAATTAAAAGTGTCGAATTATTGATGCCTCTGCCCGATGCGATAGATTTTCGCGTGAGCTGTTTTGTAAAGCTCATGCTTTTTTGCGTACAGTTTTTCTAATATTCTTGTTAAAAGTTAACCTATGTTTGTTTTTTTAAAAATGCTGGGTGATTCGTGGGCTAGTAGATAGTGGTTGGTGCCCCCTAGTGATCTAAGAATTAAGGCTGAAACGTTATAAGACTATTGCCTAGTGTTCAAAGGCTGCCAGGGATTGCCGCTTAAAGCGGCAGGCGGCGTAATGCTTGGCCAGTATTTTGATAAGGTTGCCCAAATAATGAGAGTGGCTTTCTACTCATAAAAAATTAAGACGAATCTCATAACGCACGTTATAAAAGCCGGATAAAAGGTTGCAGTCATGTATAGGTTGGCTACCTTAGTTATGGCATGACATTGATCTGAAATTTAATCATACAAGGAGTGGATTAGATGACAGTCAGCAATCTATCTTTCCATAATGTAATGGCTCATAAGCAATATAGTGAGCTAGCGGATGTACCATCTTCTAATCCTTCAATGGCGCAGGATGTTTATCCTTCGCGCTTGGCCGAGTCGCCCCAGGCATTGTGGCAGCCTCGCCAGGATGCGGTAATAAAAGGGCGGCATCTGTCCGGTCCGCTTAGTAAAGCGCAGTTGGAAGAGTTTGAGCGTAAGGGGTTTCTTTTTATCCCTCATCTTATTAGTGGCGATGAGCTTGATGAGCTATGCGATGAGATGCAGGCGTTAATGAGCACTGATGCATACCGTCATCAGGATTTCAGTATTACCGAGCCTGAAAGTAATGAAATCCGCTCGCTGTTTGCGGTACATAAGTTATCAGAACGCTTAGGTGCCTTGGCAAGCGACGAGCGTGTGGCCGGTGCAGCGCGGCAGATCATCGGTGATGATCCGTACGTGCATCAGTCACGCATAAACTATAAGCCTGGGTTTGCCGGTAAGGGGTTCAACTGGCACTCAGACTTTGAAACTTGGCACGCGGAAGACGGTATGCCGGGTATGCACGCAGTCAGCGCCTCGTTAATTCTGACCGACAATCACGAATTCAATGGTCCGCTGATGCTGATTCCCGGCTCACACAAGAAGTTTGTGCCGTGCCTGGGGGAAACGCCTGAGGATAACCATAAGAGTTCGTTAAAAGCGCAGGAGGTGGGTGTGCCAAGCCCTGAAGCGCTGACTGAGCTGGTGGCCGAGCACGGCATTGAAGCGCCCAAGGGAAAAGCGGGCGGACTGCTGCTGTTTGACTGCAATACGCTGCATGCGTCCAATGCCAACCTGTCGCCAGATCCGCGTAGCAACGTATTCTTTGTATTTAACCGCCCGGATAATCGTTGCCGTGAGCCGTATGCGGCACCCAAGCATCGCCCGGATTTTCTTGCTCATGCGCCTGATGACAGTCAGTCATTAGCTAAGTGATTTTCCGACTAGCGACAATCGCGTATTAGGTTGTGGAACATGCACATAGGTAGGGTAGACTGTTGCGTCTGTCGTTAAGAACGCGGCACGTATAATGAGAAGGAGAATACCCCCCATGCGTCTTGTTCCACAATTTACCGATGGTCAGGCATTTTCCCATGCGTTGGGCAAAGTCGTGTGTGTTGGCCGCAACTACGCTGACCATGCTAAAGAACTCAACAACCCGGTGCCTAGCGAGCCGCTGATATTTATCAAGCCAGCCACCAGCGTTGTTGATATTACGCAGCCGCTTAACCCGCCTTTTTCGCGTGGTGATGTGCATTACGAAGCTGAGCTTGCGCTGCTAGTGGGTGAAACCATTACTCATGCAACGCCTGATGAAGCAGAACGTGCGATTGTGGGGATCGGGCTTGCTCTGGATTTAACCCTGCGTGATGTACAAGCGCAGTTGAAAGAAAAAGGTCATCCTTGGGAAATTGCCAAGGGTTTCGATGGTTCATGTCCGCTATCTCAATTCTTACCGCTTAGCCGTGTGCCCAACTGGAACGCGCTCACCTTTACGCTGGAAATCGATGGCGAAGAGCGCCAGCACGGCGAAGGTTCGGATATGATTTTTGCGATCCCGTCACTGGTCGCAGAAATGAGTCGTCACTTTACCCTAGAGCCTGGCGATGTGATTTTAACCGGTACCCCAGCAGGCGTTGGTGAGTTATCCCGCGGTATATCATTACGCTTGACCCTGACCGGTGGTTTGGAAATTAATACGTCGGTAGTTGAGTAAACCAACTGGTTGAGTAAGCCAACGTTTTGCTATTACAAAAACGCCCCAAGGTTGATCCCAAGGGGCGTTTTTAATGCCGCCGCTATTACTTCAAGGCGTTACTCTAAAGACGCTACTCTAAATAGGTATAGCCTTCCAATCCTTCACTCAGGCTGGCCGCAAAGCTTTCACGCTCCTGGTCGGAAAAACCGCTCTGCGCTATTTGCTCGGTCAGCTTGCGCTTTAACACCTCTGCATCAAAGTTAACGTAAGCCAGTACGTCCGCCACGGTATCACCAGCAAGCGGGTTGGAAAGCACCCATTCGCCGTTTTCGTTCAAGGCGGCATCTACCGAGTCGGTATCGCCGAAAAGGTTATGTAAGTCGCCAAGAATTTCCTGATAAGCGCCGACCAGGAAAAAGCCTAGCCAGCGCTCATCTTCTGAAGGCCACTCAGGCAGCGGCAGCGTGCTTTCCACGCCCTGGCCATCTACGTAGCTGTCAATTCGCCCGTCAGAGTCGCAGGTAATATCCTGAATAACCGCTCGACGAGTCGGTGGCTGGTTTAACCCGCTCAAGGGGAGCACGGGAAAAATCTGCTCAATGCCCCATACGTCAGGCACCGACTGGAAAAGTGAGAAATTAACGAACAGCTTGTCGGCAAGCTTCTCCGCCAGTTCGTCCATGATTTCACGATGGGCACGGTTGCGGGTATCGAGCAGGCTGCGTAGGCGGGCACACGCCGCTAGATAAACACGCTCGCCTTCAGCACGGGCGTTGATATCGCTTAACCCCAGAACAAAACGATCTTGAAGCTCACTAACTGCTTGTAGCAAATCGTGCCACGCTTCCACCAGCATGCGCGGTTCCTGAGGCGTGGCAAGCTGGTCAAATACGCGCCATAGGGCATCGACCTGTATATCGTCTTGCGGCGATTTTTCAGGGGGCGTATCGTCGATACGCTCCTCGCCAATCACGTTGGTAATCAACACCGCGTGATGCGCAGTTAAGGCCCGCCCTGACTCGCTGATTAAGTGCGGCTGAGGCAGGTCGGCTTCTTCGCACAGCTGGGCGAAGGCACTGACTACATTGCGCGCGTACTCGCGCATGGAGTAGTTGGCCGAACAGTAGCTACGCGAGCGAGTGCCTTCGTAGTCGATGCCCAGGCCACCGCCCACATCGACCGTATCAATGGGCGCGCCAAGAGTGATGAGGTTTTCATAAAAGCGTGCGCACTCACGCAGGCCGCGCTGAATGTCGCGAATATTGGCGATCTGCGAGCCCAGGTGAAAGTGGACCAACTGAAGGCTCGTCAGCGCGTCCTGGGCACGCAGCGTTTCGACTACCTCAAGAATCTGGCTGGCGGTCAGGCCGAACTTGGATTTCTCACCGCCGGTGTTTTGCCACTTGCCCTTGCCTACCGAGGCAAGGCGGGCGCGTAGACCAATGCGGGGCGTAACATCAAGCTCCCGAGCCTCATCCATGATCAGCTCAAGCTCTGAAAGCTTTTCCACCACCAGATAAACGCGATGGCCGAGTTTTTCGCCCAGCAGGGCAAGGCGTACGTACTCGCGATCTTTATAGCCGTTACACACAATCAGCGAAGAGCCGCCGTCCGACAGGGCAAGAACGGCCAAAAGCTCGGGCTTGCTGCCTGCTTCAAGGCCTACTCGGCCATTGCCACGCTCGGAGGTTGCCAGAATCTCTTCCACCACGCGGCGCTGCTGATTGACCTTGATCGGATAAACCGCGGTATAGCCGCCCTGGTAGTCAATATCGCTCATGGCCGCGTCAAAGGCGCCGCACAGCTGTTCTACCCGGCCATGAAGAATGTCGCTAAAACGCACGAGTACCGGCAAACGCAGACCTGCATCCTGCAATTGGCACACCAGCTCACGCAAGGGGAGAGCAGGGCCTTCAGCATCGGTGCCCAAGGGGCGTACCAGCGCTTGGCCGTGGTCGTCGACATCAAAGTAGCCGCTGCCCCACTGATCGATATTCCATGTGCGGCGGGCACTTAGTGCCGATCCGTTCGTCTGCGTTGCACTCATAAATCAGCCTCAGGCAGTGGTAAGGCGCCATACGCAATGCGCGCGTTTAAAATGGTATGAAAACGCTCAGGGTCGTGGGGCGTCAAGTCATGAGCGGGTGGGTCGACATAAACCACCAACAAGCGCGACAGCCAATAGCGTAGTGCGGTCATGCGCAGCATGATCGGCCATACGTCGCGCTCATCCGGTGTTAGCGGGCGACGTGCCTGATAGGCGCTCAGCACGGCGTTATAGCGCTCGGCATTGAGCGTGCCGTCTTCGTTAGAGGCCCAGTCGTTGATCACAATGGCCAGGTCAAACAGGAAATCCCCCGTGCAGCCGTTGTAAAAATCGATAATGCCGCCCAGGTGATCACCGTCGAACAGGGTGTTATCGCGAAACAGGTCGCCGTGGATCGCGCCTTGGGTCAACTTGTCGTACTGGCTAAAAGCGCTTTCGAAGTCCTCGACCTCGTTTTTCATCAAGGTCTGGTCATCCGGGCTTAAGTAGGCCAGCACCTTGTGGTGCATGGCCTGGAGCCAGTGCAAATCGCGGGGGTTCGGGCGATGACCGGAAAAGTGCTGGGATACCACGTGCATGCGCCCGAGTGTATCGCCCAATGCCTCGCACTGGGTCAGATTGGGGGCATCGGGATGCCGGCCCGGCATGCGCGGAAACAGCAGGGCAGGCTTATTGGCCAAACTGTGCAGTGCGATGCCGTCGCGGTCATGAACCGGGCCTGGCACCGGCAGGCGGTGCTCGTCCAGATAATCGAGTAGTTCCACGAAGAACGGAAGCTCCTCGTGTTCACCTTGTTCAAACAGGGTTAGCACCAGTTCGCGGCGTTCAGTAGTAACAAAAAAGGTCGAGTTTTCCGTGCCGCCCGCCACTCCTTGCAGAGAAACAAAGCTGCCAACATCGAATTTGTCTAAAAACGCAGCGACCTGTGCGTCGCTAAGCGGAGTAAATACAGCCATTAAGGTCTCGCCCAGGTTGCTAAGCCCATTATTGTAGCGGCTTGCTGGCTGAGTTGGCAGCGTTGTTAAACGCTTAAGCTGATTTGTCTGGACGGTTTGTTTCAGCCCGCAGCGCTTAGCGCGTATCATGAAGCTATACTTTTTTTGCAATGGATATTGGTTATGGCCCGTGCTCCGATCGTGCTCGTCGATGGTTCCTCGTACTTGTATCGTGCCTTCCACGCGTTGCCGCCGTTAACAAACACCAAAGGGCAGCCGACGGGGGCTGTGAAGGGCGTGCTCAACATGCTCAAGCGGTTGATCAAGGATTATCCGCAAAGCCCCATGGCGGTGGTGTTTGATGCGCCGGGCAAAACCTTTCGCGATGAGCTCTTTGAAGACTACAAGTCGCATCGCCCGCCGATGCCTGACGATTTACGCAGCCAGGTAAGCGCGCTGCATGCCTGCGTAAAAGCCCTAGGCTTGCCGCTTTTATGCATCGAGGGCGTTGAAGCGGATGATGTGATTGGCACACTGGCCCACCACGCGACGCAAGCCGGGCGGGATGCGGTGATCTCGACCGGCGATAAAGATATGGCGCAGCTGGTTAACGCGCATATTACGCTGGTGAATACCATGAAGGATGAAACGCTGGATGAAGCCGGCGTGGAAGGCAAGTTTGGTTTGCCGCCTTCACTGATTATCGATTTCCTCGCCCTGATGGGTGACAAGGTGGATAACATCCCCGGCGTGCCGGGTGTGGGCGAAAAAACCGCGCTTGGTCTGTTGCAGGGAATGGGCGGCGGGCTGGACGCCATTTATAGCGATCTTGACCGGGTTAAGACGCTGTCGTTTCGCGGTGCCAAGACGCTGTCCAAAAAGCTTGAAGAGCATCGTGAACAGGCCTATCTCTCCTATCAGCTAGCCACGATCAAAGTTGACTGTGATTTGCCGGTTGGCCTCGATGATCTGGACATCGCCCATCCGGATCGTGAGCAACTGGTGGCGCTTTATCAAGAGCTGGAATTCAAGCAGTGGCTGGCCGAACTCCTGGAGGGTAAAGACGAAGGCGTTGATGACGTAAAAGGTGGCGAGCCGGTGCCAGCCAACGCCGAGGAAACCAGCGATGCGATGCCTTCCAGCAGCCAGAGCCGTCAGGACCATGTCATCGTTGAGCAAAGTGATCTTGACGCCTGGCTTAAGCGGCTAAAAAGCGCCCAGCGGTTCTGCTTCGATCTGGAAACGACCAGCCTGAATTACATGGAAGCTGAAATCGTGGGGGTTGGCCTGGCGCTTGAAGCCGGTGAGGCGGCCTATATTCCGCTGGCCCACGATTACCTGGATGCGCCCGCTCAGCTGGATAGAACCAGCGTATTGGCAGCACTCAAGCCGCTGCTCGAAGATCAAAAGACCATCAAGATTGGCCAGAACCTCAAATACGATATTTCCGTACTGGCCAACTACGACATTAGCGTTGCCGGGCCGCTCGCCGATACCATGCTGGCCTCTTACGTGCTGAACTCCACCGCTACGCGCCACGATATGGATTCACTGGCGCTTAAATACCTGGGCGAGAAAACCATCTCGTTTGAAGAGATCGCCGGTAAAGGCGCCAAGCAGCTGACCTTCAATCAGATTGCGCTGGAGCAGGCGGTGCCTTACGCCTGTGAAGACGTGGATATCACCCTGCGCCTGTACGATACGCTGCGCCCGCAGGTAGAAAGCGAAGGGCGTCTTGCAGAGGTGCTGGATCGCCTGGAGCTGCCGCTAATCAAGGTGATTTCCCGCATTGAGCGTAACGGCGTGGCCATCGATGCCGAGCGCCTGCACGAGCAGAGCCAGCAGCTTGATAAACGCATTCGCGAGCTTGAGCAAAACGCATTCGAGCTGGCCGGGCGCGAGTTCAACCTGGGCTCACCCAAGCAGCTGGGCGAAATTCTGTTCAATGAGCAGAAAATTCCGGTGATCAAGAAAACCCCCAAGGGCGCGCCTTCCACGGCGGAAGCGGTGCTTGAGGAGCTGGCGTTGGATTACCCGCTGCCCAAGGTGATCATGGAGCACCGCGGGCTTTCCAAGCTGAAATCCACCTACACCGACAAGCTCCCCAGGCTGATCAACAAGCAGAGCAAGCGCGTCCATACCAGTTACCATCAGGCGGTCACGGCCACCGGACGGTTATCGTCGTCAGACCCGAACCTGCAAAATATTCCCATCCGTACCGAAGAAGGGCGCAAGATTCGTCAGGCGTTTATTGCCCGGCCTGGCTATAAGATCGTTGCCGCCGACTACTCGCAGATCGAGCTGCGCATCATGGCGCACCTTTCTGAAGACAAGGGCCTGCTAGAAGCATTTGCCGAGAACCGCGACATTCACACCGCCACGGCGGCGGAAGTCTTCGGCACTGCGCTGGATAAAGTATCAAGCGATCAGCGGCGCAGCGCTAAGGCGATCAACTTCGGACTGATTTACGGCATGAGCGCCTGGGGCCTGGCGCGCCAGCTGCGTATCGAGCGCAATCAAGCGCAGACATATATCGATCGCTACTTTGACCGTTACCCGGGCGTGGCCCGCTACATGGACCGAATCCGTAGCCAGGCGGCGGAAGATGGCTTCGTCGAAACCGTGCTGGGGCGCCGTTTGTACCTGCCGGAGATTCACTCGCAGAATCGCAACCGCCGCCAGGGCGCTGAGCGTACCGCGATCAACGCCCCCATGCAGGGCACAGCAGCGGATATCATCAAGCAGGCGATGATCGACGTGGATGCCTGGCTTGCAGAGGGCGAATTCGATGCACTGATGGTCATGCAGGTACACGATGAACTGGTGTTCGAGGTTAAAGAGGACCAGGTGGAAGCGTTTATTGGTGAAGTGCAGGCGCGCATGCAGGCGGCTGCCGAGCTTAAAGTGCCGCTGATTGTCGAGGCCGAAAGCGGGGCTAATTGGGATGAAGCCCACTAAGGTATACCGCAAGACGGCCCGCCAGAAGGCGGGCCGTTGATAGCCCAAGCTGACCATGGGCAGCTTTTGTCTACATTCGCCTAAAAGACTAGAAAATATTGTTAGAGTAGCTTCGTGCCGACCGGAACAGGCTGATCCGGTACACATAGCGCAACGTCACCGTTCTCATTGTTAAAGCCCGTGATTAGGCATTCCGACATGATAGGCCCAATCTGCTTTGGTGGAAAATTAACCACTGCCACTACCTGCTTTCCCACTAGTGCTTCAGGTGTGTATAGCTGAGTCACTTGTGCACTCGACTTCTTCTGGCCGATCTCGGGGCCAAAGTCCACCAGTAGCTGATAAGCAGGCTTGCGCGCTTCGGGAAACGGCTCCGCTTTAATAATCTGTCCCACACGCAGTTCTACTTTAGTGAAGTCATCCCATGCAATCGTCATTATTAAAAAAACCTCTATCGCCTTTAGGTTGGGTCCGCCAGGTTAATCATGCCTTATTGTTCAACACACTAACGCTTAGCTGATGACCTTGTGCACTCATTTGGTCTGTGCCGAGAAGCTCAGGCAGGCGCACCAGAGCCGTTATGCTTGTCCTGCACGTCGCGCACTGGTCCGTGACAGCGCGGCCCAATCCAGATGACCCTCCGCATGAGCCAGGCTTTCGATATGTGCATCTGATAGCGTACTGGCCAGGGGGAGCGGCACATTGACCTGTTCTGCTGCCGCCTGCGCTAGACGAACATCCTTCAAGCCTAATGATAGTTTGAAGCCCGCCGGTTCAAAGCGCTCCTCCGCAATGGCTAAGCCATAGCCCTGATACACGGGAGCCGAGAAGACCGTGGAGGTCGCTAACTCCAGAAAGTCGGCTGCGCTGGCATTGTGGCCTCGCACTAGCGCTGCCGCTTCACCCATCGTGCCGATAGCACTGGCAATCATAAAGTTGACCGCCAGCTTGACCGCATTGGCCTGTTCAGGGCGCTCACCTATGTGCCAGGTCTTGCCGCCGAGTACATCAAACAGGGGCTGTACCGTTGTCAACGCAGCGGCATCGCCCGCCGCGAGAATATTGAGCTGACCAGCTTCGGCCACATTAACCCGACCCAGCACCGGTGCGGCAAGGTAGTCAATACCTTGCTCGCGGTGTGAGTCGGCAAGCTCAGTCGCCAGAGCGACGGAAACTGTTGCCATATTGATGTGGATAACGCCTGGACGGAGTGATGCAAGCACCTGAGCGTCCAGTACAATGGCGCGTGTAGCGTCATCATCAGCCAGCATTGAGAGTACGATGTCTGCCTGTTTAACGGCGTCGTCTGGTGTGGTTGCCACCTTGGCGCCGAGTGATGCAAGTTTTTCAACTGGTGCTGGCGAACGATTCCAGACATGTACCGCATAGCCAGCATTGAGAAGGTTGATCGCCATTGGCAGGCCCATAGTGCCAAGGCCGAGAAATGCAATGTTCATGTGATGTCCTTTGAATGATTATGGAAGTGATCGTTTTCTAAATGGCCAAAAAAAATCAGCCCAGTGCCTTTAGCGCGGCATCCACCACTGCCAGCATATCTTTACGGCGACGACCGGTTTTTCCCACCACGCGCATTCCCTGGGTAAGGCACAGCAGCATGCGAGCGGTTGTTTCGCAGTCCACATGGGGAGCAAGAGACCCATCCTGCTGGCCCTGGCGGATCATATCGGCCAGCATGGATTCATTGCGGGTTAGCGCCGAGATGACATGCTCGGCCACATACTGATCGAATGCCGAAAGTTCGGTTGCGCTACCAACCACCAGGCATCCCTGCTGCCCTTGGGCACCTTGAGCCGATTCGGCGTAAAAGATAAGCACATTGCGCAGGCGTTCAAGCCCCGTGCCTGTGGTGTCCACTGCCATACGCAGCAGCTGTGTGCGTTGTGCGCGATAATGCTCGAAGGCCGCCAGGAAGATGGCTCGCTTGCCCTTAAATGCCTTATAGAGGCTCCCCTGGGTCAAGTCCATCGCCTTGGTTAGATCAGTGATCGAGGTGCCGTGGTAGCCACGCTTGCTGAACACCTCTACAGCTCGATCTAGCGCTTGATCAATATCGAACTCGCGTGGGCGGCCGCGGCTGCGTGAAACGGTTGATGTTGGACGATGCGATGTGGTCATGGAAAACACATTGGAAAATGATCGTTTTCAAATTTAGCATAAAATCCATGTAATGGCATTGTTTGTTGACTATGTCCTTTACAGCTGATGTTTTAGGTCACAGAAGCCGCTAAACAGCAAAACGGCCCGCCAAATGGCGGGCCGTTTTGTTTGCGTGGGGGAGGGCTTAGCGCCAGCCCACACGGTCAAAAATACGAATGGCTTCGGGATTGTTCTCACCCAGCACATTGATATTCAAATCATCCTTCTTGAAATCACCCCATGATTCCAGAACCGGGTCTTTCTTGATGCCGTCGACGACCGGGAACTCATAGTTACGCTCGGCGAGAATTTCCTGGGCGCCGTCAGACGACAAGAACTCCAGGAACTTGATGCCGTTTTCAGGGTTTTGCGCATTGGCAACCAGGCCCGCGCCGCCAACGTTAACGTGGGTGCCACGATCATCCTGGTTGGGGAAAATGACCCCGACCTTGCGGGCTGCTTCGCGGTCAGATTCGGTGTCGGAATGCAGCATGCGCACGTAGTAGTAGTGGTTGGCAACGGCCAGGTCACACTCACCGCTGGCAACGCCGAGGATCTGGTCGGTATCGCCACCTTCCGGGTTGCGCGCCAGGTTGTTGACTACGCCCTGGGCCCACTCTTCGGCACCTTCTTCACCGTGGTGCTCAATCATGGATGCAAGCAGCGACTGGTTATAGATGTTGTTGGAGGAGCGAATGCAAAGTTTGCCTTCAAACTGCGAATCCGCTAAATCTTCGTAGCTTTCGATCTGGCTGGGGTCGAAGTTTTCACGGTTATAAAAGATCACTCTGGCGCGCTGGCTAAAGCCAAACCACAAGCCGTCAGGCTGGCGCATCGACTCAGGCAAGCGCTCGTTGAGCACCTCAGAATCAACGCTTTGGAACAGGCCATCCTGCTCGGCGCGCCATAAACGGCCCGCATCCACAGTCAGCATGACATCCGCAGGGCTGGCAATGCCCTCACGCTGCATGCGCTCCATCAGCTGGTCGGAGTCGCCTTCCAGAACGTTCACTTCAATACCCGTCTCGTCGGTGAACGCTTTATACAGAATTTCATCCGAATCGTAGTGGCGGGCAGAGTAAATGTTGACCGCATCGGCAAGTGCCGTGCTTGAAACCGCGGCACCCGCAAAAATAGCCGCGATAGACGCTGAAAGGCGTGTTATTTTCATATGGTTAGCATCCTAAATGATTATGATAATAAGTTGCATTAAGGTTGTTGCTATTGAAGCCTTTCGCAATGCCGGGGTCAAGAAAAAGTGCCAGGATCAATAAAAAATAAGAACAAGGCGTTCGTGGTCGCGCAACCCCGCGTGCATATCGGGGCAATGAAAAATACAATGGCAGGATATTCAACGTAGCCTGCCGGGCAGCACGACATATGTGCTGGTCAAATAAGACGCTGGTTCAACGAGAGCATGGTGACATTATGGCGGTAACCGTTTCATCCCTCGAAAACACCACTCACATGGCCCTGTCGCTAGACAAAGTCCATCACACGTTTGCGGCAAACCAGGTGGTAAAAGGCGTCTCGTTAGACATTGCCCCGGGCGAAGTCGTTTGCCTGCTGGGGCCATCGGGGTGCGGTAAAACCACGTTGTTACGTATTGCTGCGGGGCTGGAGATTCTTCAGCAAGGAAGCGTTAGCCTGGAAGGGCAGGCCATTGCAGCGCCCGGTCAGCGCCACCTGCCGCCGGAAAAGCGTAACGTCGGGTTGGCGTTTCAGGACTCGGCGCTTTTTCCCCACTTGAGTGTGCTTGAAAACGTCACCTTTGGGCTCAAGCAGATGCCCGCACGCCAGCGCCGTGAACGCGCGGTCGAGCTGTTGGCTCAGTTGGGAATGGCGGACTACATCGATACCTATCCGCATATGCTGTCTGGCGGTCAACAACAGCGCGTTGCCTTGGCCCGGGCGCTGGCGCCAACACCCAAGCTGATGCTGCTCGACGAACCCTTTTCAAGCCTGGATGCACGCCTGCGTGACCGCATTCGCGACGATACGCTGCACGTGCTGAAGAAGCTTGGGTCAGCCACGTTACTGGTGACCCACGACCCGGAAGAAGCCATGTTCATGGCTGACCGAATTGCTCTTATGCGCGACGGCCGGATTATTCAAACGGGCACGCCGCGTGAGCTTTACTGCACGCCGGTCGACCCGTTTGTAGTGACCTTTTTTGGTGAGGTAAATGAACTCAGCGGTACGGTGAATAATGGCCGTGTGCAGACCCCGGTAGGCGAGATAGATGCCAGCTGGCTGCCCGAAGACAGTAAGGCGCGGATCATGATTCGCCCTGAGGCGCTGCGGCTTCAGGAGCGCGACTTGCCCGCAGACGCTCACCGGCATAGCCATGTCGTCATGGCAAAGCTACTGGGCCGTTCCAGCCTGATTCACCTGTGCGCCCACGGAGCTGATGGCCAGGAAGCGCATCTACATGCCCGCGTGCCCGGTGTCTTTCTACCCCAGGAGGGCCAGCCGATTGATATCGACCTGGACCATTCTCAGGTGTTTGTTTTTCAGGATGAAGCTTAGGTAGAACTGCCCAGTAGGTTTACTGAGCATGGCTGCCGGGCCGAGCCCGGCGCATGGCCAGGCTAAGCAGAATCACCGGCAAGATACCCACCACGACAATGGCCAGCGACGCGGTGGAGGCCTCAGCCAGACGCTCGTCGGACGCCAGGCTATACGCGCGTACCGCCAAGGTATCGAAGTTGAACGGCCGCAAGATAATCGTCGCGGGTAGCTCCTTCATGACATCCACAAACACAAGAATTCCGGCGGCCAACAGGCTGCTGCGCATCAGCGGCGTATGAATACGGCGCAGCGTGCCGCCCGCCGTTTGGCCCAGGGTACGCGAGGCGGCGTCCATATTGGGGGTCACTTTGCCAAGGCTTGCCTCAACTGCATTAAACGACACGGCTAAAAAGCGCACGACGTAGGCGTAGATTAAAATAAACGCCGAGCCGCTAAACACTAGGCCGATAATTTTTCCGTAGTGGGCGTGTAGCCACGTATTCAGCGTGCTATCCAGCCAGGCAAAGGGGATCAAGATACCCACCGCGACCACCGAGCCGGGAATGGCATAGCCCATGGCGGCGACCCGAGTAAATAGACGGGCGCCGGGCGAGTTATGCAGCCTGACGCCATAGCTCAACAGCACAGCAAGGCCTACGGCAATCAACGCCGCTACCGTGGCGAGGCTTAAGCTGTTGGTAGCAAAGCGGATAAAGCGCGTGCCCAGCAAGGCGTCGCCCTGCTGAATAGCAAGGTTCAGCAAAATACCGCTCGGCAATAAAAAGCCGATGACGATAGGCAGTAAGCAGGCGAGGGTTGCGCCGAGAGCGCGCCAGCCGTCCAGGCGGTACTCAGGCAACTGTTGGTAGCGGTTGGTGGTATGAAAATAGCGCCGCTTCCCACGCGAGAAGCGCTCCAGCAGCACCAGCACCATCACGAACGTCAGCAAACAGGCCGCCAACTGAGCGGCTGCCACGGGCTCGCCCAGCCCAAACCAGGTTCGGTAGATGCCGGTGGTAAAGGTATCCACGCCAAAAAACTGCACCGCGCCAAACTCGTTGAGGGTTTCCATCAGTACCAGCGAAACGCCACCCACCAGGGCCGGGCGCGCCAGCGGCAAGGCAACGCTTGCAAACAGGTGCCAAGGGCCACGACCCAGCGTGCGCCCTACATCAAGCACGCATACCGATTGCTCAAGAAAAGAGGCGCGGGCAAGCAGATAAACGTAGGGATACAGCACAAACGTGATCAGCGTCGCGGCGCCGCCTAGCGAGCGCACGTTGGGGAAGTAGTAATCGCCGTACTGCCAGTCAAACCACCCACGTAGCGCACTCTGTAGCGGTCCAGCCACCTGCAAAAAATCCGTGTAAGCGTAGGCGATGACATAGGTCGGCACCGCCAGTGGTAATAAAAGCGCCCACTCAAAGATTCGTTTGCCCGGGAAGCGGCACATCACCACCAGCCAGGCGCTGCCAGCGCCAATGATTAACGTACCCAGCCCTACCCAGAGCACGAGCCAAAAGGTATTCGACAGATAGCTGCTCAACACGGTGCTCGCCAGGTGCTGCCAGACGCCTTCGGTGGGCACGAATATATAGCTCAAGACGACCAGAATCGGCAGGGCTACCGTCAGCGCAATCAAGAACAGCGCACATGACCACGGTGTGAGCGACAGCGTAAAGCGTGATATAGCGTCTGGAAGTAGCGCCAATCGTGAACGGCGAGCGGGAATTGGCACGTCGTTGTCTCCTGGGACGAGGCTGGCAGCGCTGACTCGTCAATGCGAAAAAGTAACGGCTGCAAATAGTATCACTTGGGCACTTCGGCTGCAGCTAACCCTCTATCTATATAAAAAAACCATACAAAACCCCCGCCTAAGAGCGGGGGAGTAGCGGTAGAAGGTGAGTGCTGAACGTGTTGGCCGGTTAGTAGCCGATCATCAAGCTGGGCAGGCCCGTGACCAGCCAGGGGAAGAATGACATCAGTACACAGGCCAGCAGTATAAGTGCCACAAACGGTACTACGGCTTTATACAGATCGACGATCTCGACCCCAGGCGGAGCCACGCCTTTCAGGTAGAAAAGCGCATAGCCAAACGGCGGGGTGAGAAACGAGGTCTGCAGCACCACGGCTACCATGACCACAAACCATAGCGGGTCGACACCCATCTGCTGAATGATCGGCAGCATGATGGGAAAGCTCAGCAGTACGATGCCGGTCCAGTCGAGGAACATGCCTAGCACAAATACCAATAGCAGCATCATGATAAGTGCACCGGTATTGCCGCCGG
This sequence comes from Halomonas sp. AOP7-B1-5, assembly GCF_052353045.1. Classification (NCBI taxonomy): domain Bacteria; kingdom Pseudomonadati; phylum Pseudomonadota; class Gammaproteobacteria; order Oceanospirillales; family Halomonadaceae; genus Halomonas; species Halomonas sp. AOP7-B1-5. Next base: position 39,050 of record NZ_JBQTDC010000014.1, read on the forward strand.
GCATGGCCAGCAGCAGGTCTTGAATCACCTGCATACCACCGCCGCGCGAGAATACGCCGGTAAACGCGGTGGCGCCCACGAGCACCAGCATTACCATGGTGGTGGTTTTTCCCGCTTCAAGCAGCGTTCTGAAACAGGTGGAAAGCCGCCTGTCGCCAAAGATCAAAAACAGAATAAAGGCGATGAAAACGCCAATCGCAGAGGCTTCTGTTGCAGTGGCAATCCCGGTAAACAGCGCACCCAGCACCCCAAGGATCAACGACATGGGCGGCACCACATATTTGCCCAGCATGATTAGAAGCTGCTTGGTGCTAACTTCAGCGCGCTCCTCTTTAGGCACGGGCGGGCCGTAAGAGGGTTTAAAGTGGCAGATCAGCAGGACGTAAAGCGCATACATCACGCCCAGCATCAATCCAGGCACCATGGCGCCCGCAAACAGCGCACCCACCGAAACCGGCGAGTAGCTCGCCATCAGGATCAGCATAATGCTCGGCGGAATCAGAATGCCCAGGCAGCCGCTGGCCATGATCACGCCTGCACTGAGCTCCTTGTTATAGCCATACTTGAGCATCGGCACTAACGCGATCATGCCCATCACGGCAATGGAGGCGCCGACAATGCCGGTCGTCGCGGCCAGCAACACCGAGACGATGACCACCGTTAGGGCTAATCCGCCGCGCAGGTTGGCCAGCAGTAGACGCATGGCGTCAAACATTCGCTCGGTAACCCCGGAGTCGTTGAGAAAGCGGGCCATGAGTACAAAAAGCGGTATTGCCACAAGTACGTAGTTATCCATGGCATTGCCATAGATATTATTGATCAGCGTGCCGAGCACTCGCTCTCCTGGGCCAAGGAATGCGCCAATGACCGCTACCCCGCCCAGCACAAACGCAAGCGGGTGGCCCATAAAAAGCCCCACCAGCAGGCCGCCAAACATGACTAATGCGAGCAATTCGGGACTTAGGTTCATGTCGGCGTCTCCTCGCGTAACTGCATTATGGTCCGCAGGACAATGGCGATGGCTTGCAGCAAAAGTAGCGCTGCCGCCAGCGCAATCACGCCCTTAATGGGATAGACCGGAATCGACATCATGCCGTAGGTGGTTTCGCCACGGCTAAACGCTCGCTCGAAAAACAGCCACCCGTACTTGAGCAGCATCCAGATAAACGGCACGAAGAAAACCACATAGCCCACTAGCTCAAGCAGTGCCTGTTTTTTGCGCGATAGCAGACGCTTAAGAACATCCACTTCTACATGAACATGGTGACGTAGCCCGTAGGCCGCCATCAGCATGAAGTGCGCGCCAAACAGCATCTTGGTGATATCAAAGGCCCAGTCGCTTGGGCGGCCGAACACAAAGCGAGAAATAATATCGAACAGCACTATCAGAGTAATGATGGCAATCAGCGGCGCAATCAGGCGTCCAAACGCTTCATTGAGTGCATCAATGGCTTGGGCAACGGCATTCATGGGAGATCTCCGGTCAGCACAACAACCGCCCCGGCAATGCCGGGGCGAAACATGAGCGCCTTACAGGCAAGCTTCGATCTCTTCCAGGGAAGGCAGATTGTTCATGGTGCGGCTCATATTGAAAGGCACTGAAACGTCACGCCACGTCGCGTACTCCTGCAGGTACGTAATCATAGAGTGATAAACCTTAGCGTGATCGGGGTTTTCACAGGCGCCCTGTACGATGACCTGGTTAGTGACGTCTTGAATGCGTGCCAAGTCCTCTTCAGAAAACTGGTTGATCGTTACCCCTGCATCGATAAATTGCTGGGTGGCGGCGTTGGACTCATGCTCAGACCAGGACAGCGACCAAGCCATAGTGGCGTCAGCGGCAATGCGCAGCTTCTCCTGGGTCTCTTCAGAAAGCGCGTTCCAGGCATCCATGTTGATCATGACGCCAAACACGCTGGCCGATTGGTGCCAGCCCGGTGTTGCCCAGTTATCGGCGACTTCGGCAAAGCCTGCCTTGAAATCCACGCCTGGGGTTGAAAACTCACCGGCATCGATCACGCCACGCTCGATTGCCTGATACACCTCACCCCCGGCAAGTGTTACCTGTGAGCCGCCTAGCTGCTCCAGAACACGCCCTTGGTCACGGCCTGAGAGACGTAGACGCTTGCCTTCAAGGTCCGCAATGCTCGCGATTGGCGTGCGTCCCATAAAGCCTGACTCGTTATTAGTAATGCCGTAGGGCAGGTACATCATGTTGTACTGGCCATAAATCTCTTCGTAGAGTTCACGGCCACCCCACTGCTGAATCCAGTTAAGATAGTCGACGCCGTTAAACAGGCTAGTAGTGGTGGCTAGAGGAGAGAAGGCGGGGTTTAAGCCAGCCCAGTAGCCGGGCCAGTCACCGGAGGCTTCGATGCTGCCGGTTTCCGTGGCATCAAACACTTCTGTGCCGGGCATTAACGTACCGCCAGATCGAAAATTGATCTGTACTTCGTCGCCGGCGAGTTTATTAACCAGTTCTACCCAGTGCTGATCAATCTTGATGAGGTCAAGGTTATCCGGCCAGGTAGAGGTCATTGTCCACTGTTCTTGGGCTTGTGCAGTGGTGGCGAGCGCTGCGAACGTGATGCTTGCCGCAAGCGTGGTGAGGCTGAATCGAGTGATCTTTTTCATGTTATTTTTCCTGGTTGGCTTAAGGCATTATTAGTGTTTGTTACCGTAATGCAGGAAAGTGCAATAAAGGAGCTAACGTTTACGTAAAGTAGAGCAAGCGCCTGACTGCACCGCTAAATTAGCACAGTCTTACTGCTGCGGTGCAATCTGAGTAAGATAAGTAAAAATCGAAACTTTTTATATTTTGAAATTTTATATTTATTTTAATCAGTTGCTTACGTTTTTTTCGAGATTTTTTAGCCTGCTTGATTAGGATGCTTAGCGTTGAAAAACGCCTTTTTGTTCAACCAAAGTTTTAAAAAAGTTTTAAATAAATAATGGAACTTAGGAGGCTCAATGCCAGCGTTGTCACAAGAAGGATTGACGAAAACGTTAAGTATGCCTGGTCAGTCACCCTTGCGAGCTTTAATGGCTCATGCCAAACGCTTACACAGGCGCCGATGGCGGCAACTGGTATGGCTTACGGGAGACCCCGGTGAGTGCCGTGATCAAGCTCTCAAACTATGGCAGAGCGCTTGCTGGCAAGCGCCTTTATGGGTTGCCCATCAGACAGATAGTGCTCCGGTCGAGTCTTGGCTCACCCCACGTAAAGCACGTACGCGTTTGGGCGCCGAGCACCAGCTTGTGGTCATGGATGCCAGTGGCAGCGCGGGTTTTGACCCTGAAGCATTGGGTGCGCTGGCGGGTACGCTGACGGCGGGCGGCTTGCTGGTGCTGATAACGCCTTACCCTTGGGGTGAGCGCCCAGACCCTGATTATGCCCGGTTTGCCGATCACCCCTGGCAGTGGGAGCAGTTAACCGCCCACTATTTAGCGCGTCTGGCTCGCCTGCTTGATGAGCGCACAGATATCGTTACCTGGCACGTGCCCGATCGGCCGCAGCTTCCCCGCTTGAGCGCACGCTCAGCGCACCAAGAGAGCGTTAACGACAGCGCATGCGCGACGCTCGATCAGGCCGCTATCGTTACCCAACTGGTGAACTTAAAGCGCCGCCGCCCGCTGGTCATTACCGCGGATCGAGGGCGGGGCAAAAGCGCCGCCCTGGGAATTGCCTGTGCGCGGCTTCTAGCAGGCGGCACGTCGTCTATCATCGTCACGGCTCCACGCTTGAGCGCGGTGGAAAGCCTGTTTATGCGCTTGGAAGCTCTCTGCCCCGAGGGAGCGCGCATCACGCCCAGCCGCTTTCAGCTCGCGAATAAAAGCGAGCTGTGCTTTTTACCCCCCGATGTGCTCACCGAACAGGTGGCGACCAAGAAACTGGGGGGCGATGGCAGTTATTTAATGGTTGATGAAGCGGCGGCGACTCCGGCTTCCCTGCTGGCTCAGTGGCTTACGGCATTTCCGCGGATTGCGTTTGCGACCACTATTGATGGCTATGAAGGTTCTGGGCGGGGGTTTGCGCTGCGCTTTCGCGATGTGTTGGCGCGGCTTACACCGCAGTGGAAAGCGCTAACGCTGAATACGCCGATTCGCTGGGCCGCGGGAGATCCGCTTGAGGCAACGGTCAACCGGCTGCTGTTGTTAAAAGCGCCTCTACCGGTCTCTGATCAGCGCGATCAAGCGCCAGCCTCTTATACGCTCGAGCGCGCCGAGCTTGCTCAAGACGAAACTGCTCTTGGGGCTATGTTTGGCCTTCTGGTGCAGTCTCATTACCGCACGTCGCCCAGCGATTTGCGTCAGCTTTTGGATGGACCGGGCACTTCGCTGCGGCTGATAGGCCAGAGCAGCGCACCGCAGGCCGTATTGGTGGCCCGGGAGGAGGGCGGCTTTACGGCTGAGCTTGCCGAGCAGGTGGCGTTGGGGGTGCGACGCCCTCAGGGCCACCTGATGGCCCAGTCGCTTGCCGCGCATAAGGGCAGCCGCGCTGCGCTTACCGCTCGTTGGCGGCGTGTGGTGCGGATTGCCACGCATCCTGAACGCCGCCGGGAAGGGTTGGGCCAACAGCTAATTGCCGAAGATAGTCGCGAGGCCGCGGGCCAAGGAGTAGCGCTGTATGGTGCCACGTTCGGCGCGGAAGCATCTCTGCTACGCTTCTGGCTGGCTCAAGGGTTTCAGCCCGTGCGCTTGGGCATCACGCGTGAAGCGGCCACAGGGGAATTTGCGGTAATGGTGGCCAGGGCGCTGAACGCTGAGGGCGAGAGCGTATTAAGTAGCTTAACGGCAAGTTTTAGCGCGTCACTACCGGGGTTGCTGGCGTTCGAATTAACGACGTTACCGCCTGACGTGGTGGCGTTATTGCTAAGGGCGCTGCCTTCAATGCCGCTCACTGCTGCAGAGTGCCAAACCATCAACGATGTAGCGCACGGGCACCGTGACCCGGTATTCGCGCGGGCGGCGCTTCAAGCGCTGGCGCGTGAAACCAGTCGCCTGCAGGATATAAGCGCTGCCACTGCACACCAGCAGTTAGCGGCGTGGGCGTTTCAAAATCGCCCTTTAGCGGCAGCACACGGTGATAGCGTGCGTGCGCTGCGCCAAGTCGTTGAACAATTAGCCTCACAATACATACTTTTCCCGCATCGTTCGGAGGAGTAAAGTGGGGCGATTACTGATAATGAAGAGTTTTTATGAACGCACATTTAGACGCGTTGACGCCGTCCATCGTTTGGCGCCACTTTCGTACGCTGTGTAACACCCCGCGCCCGTCTGGGCACGAAGCCGCGCTAGTCGCGATACTCGAAGCCTGGGCCGATGCTCAGGGGCTTGCCCACGACCGTGATAGCTTTGGCAATTTACGTATTTGTAAACCGGCCTCGCCCGGCTGTGAGCAGGCACCGGGGGTTATTCTGCAGGGCCATTTGGATATGGTGGCCCAAGCCAATTCCGACAGCACCCATGATTTCACGCGTGACCCCATCAGTACCTATGTAGCCGATGGTTGGCTGCACGCTGAGGGCACAACCCTTGGGGCCGATAACGGAATGGGCGTAGCGGCGATTCTCGCCGTGCTTGAAGATGCAGAGCTTACCCATGGCCCGCTTGAAGCGCTATTTACCCTTGAAGAAGAAACCTCCATGGGGGGCGCGCTGAACTTGGCCGAAAACTGGCTGAAAGGCTCATTGCTGCTCAATCTGGATAGTGAAGACCGCGGCGAAGTGTATATCGGCTGTGCGGGTGGTGCTGACGTGGTGGTTGACGCCCTTCTGCCGAGTGCCGCGCTGCGTGACGATGAACAGCTGATCGATCTTGCCCTAACGGGGTTGAAAGGCGGCCATTCGGGGATTGATATTCATAAGCCGCTGGGCAATGCCAACCGCCTGTTGGTGCGTGCGCTGCGTACCCTAGAAGCGTTTGATGCACGCCTGGTGAGCTATCAGGGTGGCACGCTACGTAATGCCATCCCCCGCGAAGCGTTTGCTCAGCTTGCCCTGCCCGCTGACGACGTGGATGCCGCTTTTGACGCGCTGAAGGCGCTGGAAAATACCCTGCGTGCCGAGCTAAGTACGGGCGATAGTGGTTTGGTGTTGAGCGCTACTCGAAGCGTAAATCATGAGGCCTTCGAGCCGCTAACTCTGGATGCCAGCACTATGCTGGTAGCGGCGCTACATGCCGCGCCGTGCGGAGTTGAGCGTATGAGCGCCGATGTGCCGGGCGTTGTGGAAACGTCCAATAATTTAGGCGTATTAAGCCTTAAAGCGGGGCGCCTGCACCTGTGCGCGCTAGTACGCTCCCTGCACGATACGGCAACCGCCGCCTTGGCTGATCGCTTTCAGGCGCTGTTTGGGTTAATTGGCGCGCGCGTGCGTGTGGAGAACAGCTACCCCGGTTGGGTGCCTCACCCAGGCAGTGCGTTACTTGCCATCTTTAACCAGCGCCATGCCGCTCTGTTTGAGCAGAAACCTGCGGTTAAGGTCATTCATGCGGGGCTTGAGTGCGGCATTATAGGCAGCAAATACCCGCACCTGGATATGATCTCGTTTGGCCCGCTGATCCGCGGCGCTCACTCACCGGACGAACGCGTAGAGCTTGCCTCGGTCGATGAGTTCTGGCGCATGCTGCGCGCATTGATGGAAGATTTAGCTCAGAAAGGCTAGCCAACGCTAAACGGCACCGCTTAGGTGCCGTTTGTGTATCTATATCTGCGAGGAGTACTTGTTACTTACCGAGGTAAGCGTTCAGCATCCAGATAGTTTTTTCCTGCTCGCGAATATAGTCACTGGCGAGTGATGCCGTACCTTCGTCATCGGCATCCGAGGCGAATGACAGTACTTCACGCTGCAGCTCAATCAACGTCTGGTAGCCTTTTAGTACGCCATTCACGCACGCCTTGCCATCGTGAACGTCTTTATCTTCCTGAATGTGGGAAAGCGTGGCGTAGTCGCTATACGCATGTACTGGCTTGTGACCCAGGGTCAGAATACGCTCGGCGACTTCGTCTACCTTGGTCAGCAGGTCGGTATAGAACTCTTCAAATTTGACGTGCAGCTCAAAGAAATCGCTACCCTTAACGTTCCAGTGGTAGCCACGCACGTTCATGTAAAAGATCTGATAGTTGGCCAGCAGGTGATTAAGCTTTTCAGCCAACTGGCTGGCGCTGCTTTCATGTAAGCCAATGCTATTGGTATCGGTCATGTCGTACCTCCATGTTGGAGCCGAGTAAAACGGCTATCAAATCGTTTGATTAGCATAAAACGTCGCTAAGGCGCTGCAAACCAGGTTTTGTGTATCGCGCCCATAGCCTTATAGCATTGCGTTTACCGCTATAACGTTTGCGCTCTCACTGAGTAATGCTGGCGCGGGCAGGGTTTTTCAAGGGGCGATGTTTTCAAGGGCAATGTTTTCAACGGCAATATTTTCAAAGGTCAGGGTTTTCAAAGGGCGAGGGGGTTATCCACACCCGGATAATACTTTCACAGCGCGCCGCCAGCAGTTCAGCGGTTCTGGGCAGCGCCTGTTCCAGGGTCATGGGGCCATCCGCCAAGGCAAACGCTGCTGTTACGCCTTCATCAAGACAAGCCTGCCAGCCGTCGCCTAGGCTGCCAGCGAGAATGATGACGGGCTTGCCCAGACGCTGGGCCGCGCGGGCAACGCCGATAGGCGTCTTGCCCGACATGCTCTGCCCATCCAGTCGGCCTTCTCCGGTAATCACAAGATCGGCGTTATTGAGCAGGGCGGGCATATCGGCCTGCTGCATAATCATTTCAATACCAGGCATCAGCGTGGCATCAAGAAAGGCGCGCGCGGCAAACCCCATACCGCCAGCGGCACCGGCACCTGGTAAGTCGCGATAATCCTTGCCCAATACGCGGGCGCTGATATCGGCAAAGCGGCCCAGGGCGTGGTCAAGTTGAGCCACTTGATCAGGCGAGGCGCCTTTTTGCGGGCCGAATACCGCACTTGCCCCGCGCTCGCCTAACAGTGGGTTATCCACATCGACTGCGGCTTCCACGTTAAGTGACGTTAAGCGTGGGTCAAGCCCCGAAAGGTCCAGCGTTTCAAGCGTCGCCAACGCCGCGCCGCCTGGGGCAAGCGGTGCGCCACTGGTTGCGGTTAGTTTTGCGCCCAGCGCTTGCAGCATACCGGCGCCACCATCGTTGGTGGCGCTACCTCCCAGCAGCAGCAAGGCTTTTTCGGCGCCTTGATCCAGCGCTGCCAAGAGCATCTGGCCCACGCCAAAGGTGGAGGTATGCAGCGCGTCACGCTCTTCAGGGGTTAAGTGTTGCAGGCCGCTGGCTTCTGCCAGCTCGATAAACGCGGTACGCTGTTCACCCAGCCAGCCCCAGGCGGCTTTACGGGGACGGCCTAGCGCATCCTGAACATCGACAACGCAGCGCTTGGCGCCGGTCGCGGCAATCAGTGCATCAAGGCTGCCTTCGCCGCCGTCAGCCATCGGGCAGCAGTGCGTTTGCGCTTGGGGCGCCGCTTTAAGGACGCCCTGAGCCATCGCCTTGGCCGCCTGTTCAGCGCTTAAAGCATCTTTAAAACTATCGGGGCAAAGCAGGATATTCATTGCACGACCTCCGCAAATTATTGTCTTTCATCTATCGTGATGTCTTTCATCTATCGTGATATCTTTCATCTATTGTGATAGTAGGCGAGCTTAACGCGCCGCTTGGTGACAGACCAGCCGTGATGAACGTTCGAGGATCTAACATGAAGCCGATACCAATTACGCTAACCTGCCTGTTGGCACTGGCAGGCTGCCAAGTGACGCCAGACCGCTTGCCCCAGGCTGAGCCTGCGCCTTCTGCGGCGTGTTATTTCCCGAACCACGTGGCTGGCGGTGAACTCGGCGCGCTGCGCCAAAGTGTCGAGGTGCTGACTGAGTGGGGCTTTGAACTTGATTCCACCGATACAGCATTAGGCCTGGTCAGCGCAAGCCGACAAAAAGCCCTACATGGTTACTACGATCCGTATGATCGCGCCTATGGCTATGGCAGCGGAATGCGCCTTTTCGGTGGGTTGGGTATCGGGCGCGGCAGCGGTGTTGGCGTGGGGCTGGGCTTTGGCGGCGGGCTTCATCAACAGCCCCTGGAGGTCGAGCGGGTGTCGCTGTTAATCAGTGAGGAGTCCGTGCGTATCTCGCGTGATATTCGCCGCTTCGACCACCTGGGCGATATACGTGAATCCTACAGCGCGAGTAACCAGGATTTCTGCCAGCGCTTTGAAAGTGCACTCGGACAAAGCAGCCGGCCGATGAGGAGCGTGCAATGAGGCAACGTTGGCGGGTAATCATGAAATGGGCGAGTGTGAGTGCTTTGCTGGCACTGCTGACCGGTTGTGCCACTACATCACCTTCTGCCCCGCGCGAGCTGGTGTATGCCGCCCCGGTAGACACCACGTTTCGAAGTGCGGTTGAGCTAATGATGGAACAGGGTTACGTGATACGCCATGCCGATTTGGCGCTAGGCCGTGCGGAGGGCGCGCTTGCCCGCTGGCCGGAGTATCGTCTGCAGGTTCAGGTAAGGGATGCTGGTCGCGGCAGTCAGGTTAGTGTTGCGGCCTGGCGAGGTAATCAACCGCTGCCGCCGTATTTGCTGGATCCGTGGCTGGTCAGCTTACAAGCAAAATTGGGATTAGCACCGTGAAGCAATGCAGTCATCAGGTAATTGAAAGCTCCCGTTATACTGCAAAGCGCTGGGCGCTGGCGGCAGGTGCCATCAGCCTTATGCTTAGCCCGCTTGCCGCCGCGCACCCCCATGGCTGGATTGATTTCAGTATCCGGGTCATGACCAATGATGAAGGGGTAGTGCGTGGCTTGCATCAAATCTGGCGAATGGACCCCTTTTACAGTTTGGTAGTGTTTGAAGAACTCACCCAGGTGGATGGCGTCAGTCTGGACGAAGGGCTTGATCAGTTGGGCCTGGAAATACGCAATAACCTTGCCTCGCAGCACTACTTTACCGAAATCCGCCGAGACGGTGAGCCGCTGGCGCTGGGCGAGGTCAGCGAATATACCGCCATGGAAAAAGGCGGGCGGCTTATCTTTACGTTTATCCTTCCTCTGGAAACACCCCAGCCGTTAGCCGGGCACTCCCTCGATTATCAGATATTTGACCCGACGTATTACATTGAAATGGTTCATGAAGCAGAGAACAACCAGCCAACTGACAATGCGCTGGTACTGCACGGTGAGCCGGCCTGTGCGCTAAGCATTCTAGGCGCTGATCCTGACCCTGAATTAGTCATGCAGGCGGCGCTACTGGACGTAGACGAAGAAGGTGAACCAGGGCTGGGGCGCCACTTTGCCGAAACCGGTCATATCGACTGCCGTTAATCGGGTGCGACTTTCATAAAGCGATATAGCTTTCAATGATCAAAATAGGGTGTGTTATGCAGTCGCTTGTAATGCGTAGGCCTTGGGCTTTGGTCGCTCTTTTGGTGCTTGGCGCGGTGGCGTTGATATGGGGATTGCAAGGCGGTCTACAGGGGGTGAGCTATCAGCTACTCGCTTGGCAGCGGGAACTTCACCGCGCGCTTACTCTGGCGATTACCGAACTTGCCCGTGAACCTACGCGTGCCACCTGGTGGGTGTTATTAAGCGTAAGCTTTGGCTATGGCGTTTTTCATGCCGCAGGGCCAGGCCATGGTAAAGCCGTGCTGGCAACGTATTTAGCCTCCCATGGTGGCGCCACCCGTCGAGCGCTGGGGCTTTCATTTGCCGCTTCAATGCTGCAAGGCGTTACCGCAATTGCCATGGTTGCCATTCTGGTGCATGGGCTAGGGTGGCTGACGCGCCAGGCCATGGGGAGCGTTGTGTGGGTCGAGCAGGCAAGCTTTTTACTGGTAACGCTGCTGGGTGTCTGGCTGTGCGTTCGGGCTTACAAACAGCTGCGCGCCGCCTATCGTCCGGTGAGTTCGATGACGTTTCATCCTGTAAGCCAGGATCACCATCACAGCCATCACCATAGCCACGACCACGGGCATCATCACTGCTGCGGTGGCGCGCATCATATTGAGCCGCAGCAGGCACTGGACTGGCGCACTGCCTTGATGACCGTTTTCGCGATTGGTATGCGCCCCTGCAGCGGCGCGGTGTTGCTACTCGGTGCGGCCAGCCTGCTGGGCCAGTTTTATGTTGGCGTGCTATCCGTATTGGCCATGTCGCTGGGTACCGGGATTACCGTATCAGCACTTGCGCTGGCCAGCGTCTTTGCGCGCAGGTGGGCCACGCGGCGTTTAGCCAAGCAGCAGCGCGTATCCCAACACCTTCACAAGGCGGTCGGCTGGGCGGCGCTTGCGGGTGGCTTAGCGATTATCTTGCTCGGTGTGACGCTTTCGATTGCCAGCGTTTCCCAACCCGCCAGTACGCCGCTGCTTGGTGAGCCGCCGGCCAGGCAGGGTAACCCGTTGATGCGTTGAGAGCAGGTCAATCAACCGCCAGGCGATCAATATGAGCGATAAGCTGATCACGCAGGCTGGCAAGCTGGTCAAGCGCATAAGGCTCGGCGCTGCCGTTACCCCATACCGGCGCGGGCCAGGTCGCATCAGCGTGCTTTCGCACTACGACATGAATGTGCAACTGCTGAACCACATTGCCCAGCGTTGCAATATTGAGCTTGTCGCCATCAAAGAGCGTTTTCATCACGCTACCCAGCTGGGTAGCTTCTCGCCATAGCTGCGCCTGATCTACGTCGGATAGCTCGAATACTTCGCTTACATTATCCAGGCGGGGGACTAAGATCACCCACGGATAGCGCGCATCGTTCATCAATAGCGCCCGGCAAAGCGGCAAGTCAGCAATTGGAAACGTATCGGCTTCCAGGCGTTGATCAAGAGCAAACGTGTTCAATGGGCGCACTCCGGGCGTGTTGGGGTTGGTAAAAGCAAAAAATAGGTAGGTAAGAAAGCAGAATATAGTAGGTGAAATAAGAAAATGAAGACAGCCGCAGAAACTAAGCCATGGAAAACAGGCGAAATTGCCAAAACGCTGTTACGCTGAAAGTACTCCTCAGAAAGGTAGACATTGCCAGAGGAGATTTCTGTTGTCTGACACGTTAAGGAGAACATCTATGAAAAAGCTTTTAGCGACGACTTTTATCCTATTAATGACGGCAGGCGCGTTAGCCGGTTGCAACACAATTTCTGGTGCTGGCCAAGATGTGCAAGAAGGCGGTCAAGCTGTGCAGGACGCCGCTAGCTAAGGTTAGTGAAACCTTGACGATGTCGAGCGGGCTAGGCGGACGCCTAGCCCGCTTTGTGTATTAGCCACCTATTCTCTATAAAACAATTAATTAACTATAAATCAGGGCAAGCCTATGAAAACGTGGCTATATACCGATGCGGTACGCTCCTCGAAAATTGTATTAAGCGGTGGAATGCTTGTGTTGCTCTCGGCGTGCGCCATCGGGTCAGATGCCGCCAAAACGTCGGCTGCCAATGAAGCCCAGGACGCACCGCCTACATCCATGGATAGCTGCGATACCGAGGCGGTGAGCTATGCCATTGGTGAGACATTTGATGAAGCAAACGTGCCCCAGCTACAAAGCGAGAGCCAGTCGCGCCAGGTGCGGGTACTGCGACCAGGGGACGCGGCCACGATGGACCATCGTCCCGATCGGTTGAATGTACATCTGGACAATAACGATGATATCGAAGAGCTGCGCTGCGGTTAACGTAAAATCAGGATGACACACGCGGCGGTGAGTAGACCCATGATGATATTGAATGCCCTCCAGGCACCGTCACTTTTGATCCAGTGACCGATCGCCATGCCAAAGCCCGCCCAAACGGCCAAGCAGGGCATGGCGACCAGTTCCGCAAATCCGGCCAGTATGAGGGCATTGACTACCGCCGAACCGTTTTCAGGGAGAAAGCCCGCCATCAAGGCAAGCCCCATGATCCAGGCCTTGGGGTTGGCAAACTGAAACGCCGCTGCCTGCCAGAAGGTAAGCGGTATGCTATGTGAGCTGCCCTTAAGGTTAGGCGGCGGAGCGCTGGCGATTTTCCAGGCAAGATAGAGCAGGTAGGCGCTACCCAGCCAGCGAAGCCCCAGCTGTATGGCAGGAAATCGCTCAAACAGCACCCCGAGGCCCAGCGCTATACTCGAAAATAGAATAAAGCAGCCACCTACAATACCTGCCATATGCGGCAGGGTACGCCTAAAACCAAAGTTGGCGCCTGACGCAGTGAGCATCACGTTGTTGGGCCCAGGGGTTAGTGTCATCGACATGATATAAAGGGCTACTGGCCCAAGTACTAACCACTGGCTACTCATAACGATCCTTCCAACGTTGACGGTTAACCTGCTCTTTGAGCATTTCCAGAATATCGTACAGCACCAATTCTGTGATCCGATTGCTTTTTTCATCGACCGTCAGCCAGCTGTCGAAGCCGCTTTCCGCCGTTCGCTCGATTAACTGTCTGAATTCCGGCGAATGAATACCCAACGCCAGTTCATCTACCAGCCGCTGAGCAACACCGCTGATGGATGCCTGCATGGCGTTGGCCGCCGTTTGCCCCATGGGCAGGCGGTGCAGGCGCTGGATCTCGGGGCTTTCGCGCAGCGTACGGCTCACCAAGTCATCAATGGCCGTCATCGCCGAGGCGCGATTAAGCTGATACGCCTCGCCAACGGTGCTTTCCAGACGCTGGACGATTTCACTGATCAGCTGCGTTTTGCGCGGCATGATTACCCGGTCAATCACGCGCTCGGTGAGCGAGTCGCTGGACAGAATCTGCTGCTGCACATTGCCCAAAAGCCGTAGAGCAATACGGTCAGAAAGTTCTTCGAGAAGGATATCGTAGTACTTGAAGAAAAACTGATAAATGGACCAGTGCTTAACGTTAATGATGCGTAAGCGGTGCAAGCGGTGGAGTAGCGACACCACGCGCAATACACGCAGTAAGCGAAAGCCGCTTAACGGAATGCAGCCCAGTACGTCATACCAATGTACAAAGGGGTAAAAAAACCAACGATGATAACGGCGCTCGGCGACCGCTACGGTCCAGCCAAGCAGTATGTCGGCAACAAAAAAGCCCACAAAAAATAGATCGATATGGAAAAAACGGCTATGGACTTCACGCTCGTAAAACGCGTGAAAAGCAGGCGTTAGATCAGCGATGGCCTGATTGATTGGCGTGATCAAATACAGAGAATCAAATAGCAAAAGTCCCAGGTTCAGCACTACCGCAATCAGAATCAGTAAATCCCAACCGATATGAGCGTACTCAACAGGCCTGGGGAGTTGTGGGTAGCGCCGCCTAATAGGCATGCAACCTCCTTGTTGATGGAAAAAACCAATACAGCGTACTAGCGCTACACAGCGCCTGCATCTAATCAATTAAGCCTGCGCCTGACAGTTTAAGCCTGTGACTGATAGTGCTGCTGGGTTAATTTCTCTTCCTGTTCGGCCTGCTTGCGGTGTTTTTTGCGCAGAGCCGCTTTTTCAAAGCGCAGCTTTTGAATCGGGGTCGTTAGTACCAACGGAGGCACGCCAGCAGGCTTGCCATCAGCATCGACAGCCACCATGGTTAGATAACAGCTATTGGTATGACGAATCAGCTTGTTACGGATATCTTCGGCAACCACTTTGATACCGATCTCCATAGAGGAGCGGCCCACATGATTGACGCAGGCTAAAAAGGTAACTAATTCGCCCACGTGAATCGGCTGCTTAAACAGTACCTGATCCACGGATAGGGTCACTACATAGTGCCCGGAATAACGGCTAGCGCAGGCATAGGCGACTTCATCCAGCTTTTTAAGAATGGCTCCCCCGTGGACTTTACCGCTGAAGTTGGCCATGTCGGGTGTCATGAGTACGGTCATCGACAGTTCGTGCTGCCCGGGTAAATCCGTTGGTGCTGTATCTGACATAACGTGTCCTTGGTTTGACTCTGCCCGCCTGTGGGCGGGCAGAGGGTTCAAGGGCTTAGAACCAGACTAAGCCCACGGAAATAATAATCCCGGTAATCAACAGCTGAATAAGGCAGAAGCCCATAATATCTTTGGCTTTCAAGCCCGCAATGGCCAGCACCGGCAATGCCCAGAAGGGCTGCAGCAGATTGGTCCAGGCATCGCCCCAGGCAACGGCCATCGCCACGCGCGAAATATCAGCCCCTAGTGCTTGCGCAGCGGGCAGCATAACCGGCGCTTGCACTGCCCACTGGCCTCCACCGGAAGGTACAAACAGGTTAACAATCCCGGCACTAAGAAACGACCAGAACGGCAACGAGGTAGCCGTGGCAAACGAAATTAACCATTCCGACATGCTTTGAGCCAAACCTGACTGCACCATGATCGCCATAATGCCCGCATAAAACGGGAACTGGATCACAATCCCGGCGCCGCCCTTAACCGCTTCATTAAGGCTGGTCAGCAGGTTGCGTGGGGTGCGGTGAAGCACAATGGCTAAAAACAGAAACAGGAAGTTAACGATATTAAGGTTTAAACCACCGTTTCTGAGGATGAAGTGGTCAAGCAAAAACAGCAGCCCAGGCACGCCAACCAGCAGAGAAAGCGCCATGCTGTTTTCAAGTCTTTCGGCGGGGCGGGTAATCCGGCCCTGCGATACTGGCTCGTCTTCCAGCAGCTGGCTATCGATATAAACACTGTCTTTCTCGTCGGGCAGCATTAAGCGATTTACCAGCGGCACCGCGATAAACAGACACACGACTATTGCCAGGTTAAAGAAGGCGAAAATAGTGGAGCTGGTGCTGATAACGCCAATCTGATCTACGGTGAAGTGGCCTTCGGTGGCGATCGTCAGGGGGATTGAACCAGCTAAACCGCCGTGCCATACGATAAAACCGGAGTAGGCGCTGGCAACCAGCAGGCGATAGTCCACCCGCACCAGGCGGGCAAGCTCTTTAGCAAAGAGCGCCCCGACCACCAAACCAAACCCCCAGTTGATCCAGCTGGCGGCAAGCGACACCAGGGTGACCAGGATAATCGCCCCGCCTGCGCTTTTTGCGGTGCCCGCAAGCTTTTGTAGCATGCGCTTTACCGGCGGCGAGCTTGCCAGCATGAAGCCTGTCACCAGCACCAGCAGCATCTGCATGGAAAAGGTTAATAATCCCCAGAAGCCGTCCCCCCACATACGCATCACCGCCAGTGGCGTTTGGCGCTCCACGGCAATGGCGGCAACCGCTGCTACGATGGTCAGGAGTAGCACAAAAATATACGGGTCGGGCAGATAGCGCTCGACCAGCTTGACGGCCGGTTTCGATATCATTTTTAGCATGAGTGGCTCTCTTATTTTTTATAGGAATTGCGTTGCTAATATACGGCGGTGTGGTACGGCTTTCACGTTTAAAAAAGTCCGCTTTTAGAACGATAAGCCAATGGATAGCACGGCGGCGGATTTATTTAAACGCTTAACACCAACGGGTATGCCGGTAGCGTTGATAGTACCCAATAAGCACCCCGGAACGAACCGTAATAAACAGCGTAAAGGCGAGCCAAAGACCATGATTGCCAAGGCCTTGAGTAAGCCACCAGGCGGGCAGGTAGAAAAGAATGCCGATAAAGATGCTGTTGCGCATTTCACGTACCGCGCTGGTGCCGATAAAAATACCGTCTAGAAGATAGCTCCACACGGCAATTAACGGCATTGCCACCATCCAGGGAAGATACACAGCAGCGGTTGCCCGCACTTCCTCAAGACCTGTCAGCAGGGCAACCAAGTGATTACCGCCGAATGCGAAGAGCAGCGAGGCGCCGCCTGCCGTCCAGAAAGAAAACAGCGCCACCCGGCGGACGATAGATGCCAGCTCCTGCCAGTCGCGGCGGCCATAGGCGCGGCCGACCAATGATTCCGCCGCGTGGGCGAAGCCATCGAGTGCATAGCTTGTCAGCATAATAAACTGCAGCAGTACGGCGTTGGCGGCCAGAACTGTATCGCCCTGACGCGCCCCCTGCGCGGTAAAAAAAGCCATGACGAATAGCAGCCCGAGCGTGCGGACAAACAGATTGGCGTTGATATTGAAAAGGGCCGTATAGGCGGAAAGCGCCAGCAGCCGAGCACGCGAAAAGTGCCCTTCAAGTGTTTTAAGCTGGTGCAGCACCAGATAGCCGCCAAACGCCAGCGCGCTATAGTCGGCAATCACGCTTGCCCAGGCAACGCCATTGCTGGTCATGCCTAGCCCCACCACAAACCAGATATCCAGCACGATATTGATACTGTTGGTAAGCAGCAGGATCATCAAGGTCACGCGAGAGTTCTGTTGACCTAAAAACCAACCTAAAATCGCATAGTTGGCCAGAACAGCGGGGGCCGACCACAGTCTTATCTGAGCATATTCACGGGCCAGGGGCGTCGCTGCGTCACTGCCGTCCAATAGCTTCAGCCCCAAGGAGACAAGCGGAGTGGAGAACAGAATTAAGAGTACGCCGATCACTCCGGCGATGATCAGCGATTGGCCCAGCAAATGGCGTACGTCGCTATCGCTTTCCCGGCCCATTGCCTGAGCCACCAGGCCGGTAGTGCCCATTTCGTCACACTCGTGTAAATTTATGTTGACATGAGCCTGTAAGCATTGAAAAACGCGACTTTATGTTCAAAGCGGCCCATTTCTAATGACAAGTTTATTAATGTAAGAATATTGACAGAATTGCAGTGGTTTCTGCGTAAATTATGTCAACATTATTATTGCGTGTAATAGTTGAGAGGGTAAGGTATCGCGCAGGATAGTTTTGAGCGGGTGCCCACTTATAGTAGCTGCGCTAATAGCTCAGCCAAAGGCTGAGCTTTGTATATCAGTCTAATAGGTTTACCCGCAGCTTCTCCCCCGCTTTGCGCGCTTCACAGTCGACTCTGACACTTCAAAGTGCTTAGCAGTCTTGCTGATGCTTGCCTCGTTCTCTTCCCTCCAGAGCTTTATCTCAACGGCGTCAGACTTCTTGGGACGACCCAGGTGTCGGCCTTCAGCTTTTGCACGTCGTATGCCAGCCATTTGTCTTTCCCGGATGTTAGAGCGTTCGATCTCCGCCATTGCGGCTAGCATCGTAAGCATTGCTTTTCCGATGGGAGTGTTGAGATCAAACCCTTCACGCAGGCTGATGATCGACACTCCTTTGCTTTGCATGAATTGCACCGTATTCAGCACATCGACTGTATCTCGACCTAGACGATCAATCGCATAGACCACTAGCACGTCGCCTTCACGTACATATTCTGCCAGGGCCGAAAAGCCCGCACGCTGCAGAGCAGGCAACACCCCCGAAGTTGCCTCGTCACTCCACCAACGTTCGATATTATGGCGATGCGAAATCTCGCTACGTTGAGAGTGAGTGCTCTGATCACTAGAGCTGACTCGGAGATAGCCGATCATTGCCATTGAGCTGTACCCTCAATTTTGGATCATAAGGTAGGGCTTTCTTTTGAACCTAGGCCATAACCCAAAAAGACACTTATGACCCATATAGATTCAAAGATAATAGAAGTAGGTCAAAAGGTACGCTTTTTGACCCACAAAACCTTACAGAGTCTATATAAGAGACAAAAGATGTTGGCGGTAATATTCCGAGAAGCTTAGCGTTAGCAGGGGAGGCTCAAGAGACAGCATCTCACGCTCATTAATGTTTTCTGCAGATAACGGTGGACCATTATCTGCAGCTGACTCTCCCTTTTGAGTGCTGCTCATTTGATTGGAACCCGCTTGCTCTAATCTTAGGTTCAGCTTTTGGGTTTGAAGCATTGCCTGATCTTCGGGCAAATCGTCAGCAATTCGCTGCGAGTATTTACGCAGTAGCGGCTCGGCGATCACATAGAGCCATGCTGTTACATCTGAGTCGCCCATTTTGCGTAAAATGCGCCCTAAAACCTGCCGGTAATGCAGCTCTGTTCGAATCCTGCTCAGGTACGTACAAACGCATAACCGTTGGATATCAGTTCCTTCGGAAATCATGCTTACCGCGACAATCCAGCGCGTACTGTTATATCGGAATTGGTCAATTAGTTGATGCGCCTTTGGTGTTTGGCTAGTTACCACCACATAACTTTCACCCTTATGAAGCAAAAGCTCAGCGATTTGATGAGCATGTTCAATATCAGTAGCAACGACTAGACCGCCAGCATTAGGCACGCTGTTCCGCTCTTTGTTGAGTCGGTCAATGCCTAGGTCTAGCACCGCATTCAGGATGTCGTCGTGTCGCAACAGGTCTTCGTAGCTGACTGGCGACTCACTAAGTAGCTGTTGAAATGAGGAAAACGCTCTTACCGATGCTGTGCTCTCGTTCTCTTCGGTCAAGCGGATCAGTGGGTTATCGATGAGCGTAATTCGTGGCGAGCGGCATACACCGTCTTGAATGGCGGTTTTAAGGTCGTAACGGTAATCGCAAATAAGTTTGCCTTCTGGATCGCTGTAGCGAGCTAATGCGATAGGTAACTCATCCGAACGCCAGGGCGTTCCTGACAGCGCTAACGTGTAAGTGGCCGCATTTTGGATACGCTGAATTATCTGCTGGCCCCACGTGTTGCTGAGGAGCGGATCATGGCCTGCACAGTGATGTATCTCATCGAAAATGGTCAATGTGCGATGTTCTGTGAATAATGTCCAAAAATCCTCAGGGTGATATTCCATTGATTGGTAGGTATAGGCAGCCCCTACCGACGCAAGCGTATCGCCAAACCGCTGATTCAACACGACGGTAAAGGTACGTTGGATACCAGCCACCACTTCTCTCGTTGGCGCAAAGCAGATAACAAAATCAATATGTCCTTCTTCAAGGAGCCATCGCGTCATTTCAGCTGCCAGTCGGGTTTTTCCGCTCGCAGGTGTTGCTTGCACGAAAAAGTCGCTATGGAGTAAGTAGTGAATCTTCGCTAGCTCCAAGCACTCTGCTTGCCATCTCCGCAGCCTCGTGCTCATGTACCCCCCAGCCGATGTAGAGATTTTTCTAGCGCACGCACTCGGCCCATTAAGCGTGCGCTCCGGTCATAAGCATCACGATGATCAACCACGATACTCGGCTTGAGATCGGGGTATTCATCCATAAGCTCACGGAACGCCTCGACTTCACCCAGTGTAGAAAGGAATTCACTTTGCGTTTCCTTTAACGCTTTCTCCAAGGCGTATTGGCTCGAAGCCTTCATAGCACTGGGGCTCTGTTCACTACTACTTTCGTCTTTTGGAATAACGGTTGTCTCCGTTGTTTCATTAGCTGTTTGCGACACGAGCCGCTGGTGCCATGCTTCAAAGCTTTCTCCCTCTAAGCACAAGCTCGCTTCTCTTATTGAAGGCAAAACAAAATAGAGCTGATCCCGTTTGCGTTTTTCACGGTCTTTCTCCACCAAACCAGCGGTGATTAGCTTTTTAATTCTTTCGTAGATAAAACGTCGCAGAGCAACTCGTTGCTCTGCTGCTATGCCATGTTGGTGTGCGTATTGATCACGGAGGCTGCGTATCGTGAATTGAGCGTTATCAGTTTCTAAAAGGAGCTCGAAAATGCGCTCCTCAATCGAAGGAGGGGTACCCGACATGACCATCACCGTAGGAGAGGTAAAAACGAAATGCGGATTATAGTCCGTGGCTAGATAGGCCGCAACGAAGGATAGTCCCGCCAAAAGGAAATGAGGCGGGTATGAGTGAGCTAGCGACGACGCTGGGTAGAAACATTAGGGAAAAACGAAAGAAAAATGGCTTCTCGCAAGACGCCTTTGCCTTAGCTGCTGGCATCGACCGCAGCTATATAGGAAGAGTCGAACGTGGAGAAGTTAATATTACCGTGGAAAAATTATATGAGATCGCTGCCGTGCTCCAATGCGAGCCAACCTCTCTTCTGCCTGCTCAAAACACTCTGTGAAGGAGAGGGCTAAAACCGGCCAAAAGCGGTCTTTTAGGAGCCAATAATATAGCGTTTTAACGCTCGCAACACCGGACAATTTGGGGCGAAGCGGAAAATTGTTCCAAGTGCTTGCGCTTGTTATACATTACCTGCACCATCTTCGCATTGTTCAAATTCATCAATAAGCGAACATTAAAATAAATTAAGCAACCCCTTAGGGAAGCGACCAAGAATGTGTTTCATATCAAGCTTCTCGGTTTCTTAATTTTTTAATGATAATCCTTTATGTCTATAAGAATCTGTTTTAATTTTTGGAAATCTTCGTTTTCATGATCGAAACTCATATTAAGGGTCTGACGTATGATCGCGGCCCTATCCGCACTTGAGTCGGTCCCAGTTTGCCCTTCCACGTATAAACCAATATATTCTTTGAATCGGCCTTTACCTGTGCTACCAATTCTCCTTTCAATGTCCTCTTTACCATTAATAGTTGATGCTTCCCAAATGAGTTCTTCAGGAATTTCTACAGGAAGGAAAAAGCATTTCTCAGAAAGATAGCGAAGATACTCCCTTTTGGTTTGTTCAATACGCCCACCTGAATCCCTGTCATTTCCTCCATCGTTTCGGAAGTTTAATTTTTCAACACTTTGTTGACAGTAATGCTTTATTACTTGATCTAAGTCGTTACGTGAAACGCTTTCCTCTCTAGGCCATTCTCCTTGATATATATCTCCGTCAAAAATCACAAAAATATTGTCATCTTGTTTTCGTGAATGAACAACTAGGTCTTTGAAAATTGAGCTTTCCCCACCAGGGTAATACTGCACATCAATTGATTCCTCAAAATCTGCACCTAGAATTTTGAGCGCATGATCGACTAATGATTTGGCTGCAGCGTCCTCTACAATAATACGCTTTTTGTCGTAAACTGTTTGTCCAATTTGAATAAACGCATCATTAACATAAACATTTCCAACGACCCTAAATCTCCCCTCACTATTAGGCACAAAAACTTTTATGGCACTCTCAGGAAGTCCCTCCAAAAACACTGGCGAATGGGTGCAAATAATTACCTGATGCTTTTTATCTCTGCATATCTCAAGTAAATAATCTCTTAGTTTCTTTTGAGCCCCTGGATGCAACGAGACTTCAGGTTCGTCCAGCAAAATGAGCGAACTCTCTTCTGCATTCGCTACTGTGTTTACAACCCGAACAACAGCCATCTCTCCTGAACCAGCAAAAGCTTCAGTATACGATCTTTCTTTCGAAATAAACTGGACAGAGTATCCTAAAGTACCAAAGATTGAATGCTTTACCATCTTGCAGCCGATATAATTTTTCCCCAAAATATAGGAAATAATCGACACTTCATCATCACTCAAATTAATAGATGGTTTTGAATTAAGCTTTTTACTATTTCTTCTAAAAGAGTGCGCGCGTTTACCAGTCAGAATTGGGGTAAGCTGGTTTTTAACCCATGACCTCAAACGATCCTGTTTGGTATTATATCGCACTAGATTTTTAGGCTGTTCCCCAAAATAAAAATACTGATCAAAAGCGCTTAACTCTGACCTAAAATCTAAGTACTCAACATTAATTTTGGGCACTTCCCACCTTTTACTTGCTAAACTTCCTGGCTCTGGCTTACCGTTAACCTTTTGAGGAATTAGCATTCCATACTCTACTGAAGCTCTTTTGGGTTCCCAATAGTCAGGGTTTACTCGTCTTCGACCATTTATAATTTTATCATATTTAACCCTTAGCTTAACAACCTCCACAAACTTCTTAGCTTCCTCATTGTAATATTCATATATAAAACAGCTTGGTTTTCCTCTACTTTCTTTGATTGGATCAAGATTTGTTGAAAACCAAAAATTACCCACAGACTTATTAGCAGGTGCTCCTTGGATCGCATGTAGGACAGAGCTTTTCCCACAGCCATTTTGGCCAACAAAAACTGTCAGAGGATATTCAAAAGATATTTCGCAATTTGGTTCAATATTTTTATAAACAGGAAATCGAATCTTGTGAATAAAGTTAGGAAAATTATCTTTTAATTTTTTTTTAGATTTTGATAGATCGCTTAATTCCTGAAGTGTTTTATTATTTTTTTTCATATTGACTCCGAAGAATTTGCTTACCTAGCGCGCGAGCGAATCTTGGCGGAACAGCATTACCTATGATTCGCGCAGCATCAGTCATGGACTTTGATTTTATCTTATAACCTTTGGGGAATGACTGAATTGCTGCTCCTTCTCTGATAGACAAAGCCCTATTTTGCTCTGGATGCCCAAATCGACCATTTGAGTAGCTAATAAACTTGGTTGTTATAGTAGGCGAAGGTTTATCCCAAAAAAGTCTCGCATAGACATCCCTAAAACAGTTATCCTTTCCGATGTAAGCTTGGAGTTGCAATTCAGAATTGTCTTTCCAAGCCAGTCGTGTTCCACCATCAACTGGCGTAGCTTTGATTCTTTTAATGTTTAAAAGAGATAGCTTAGCAGTACTATGAAACTTAGCAGAGTAATCTACTGTGCCCGGCGAGATAGGTGTAAAATATTTATAGTCACCTATGGTATCCCTTAATACCGGCCGCTTGCCTTTTTTACTTTTTGGTAGAGACACTTTTCGAACACGTGACGCGATTAATACATATCTTTTTCGCTTTTGAGGAACTCCGAAGTCACTGCAATCTAAAACCCCGTCCGCAAAAAAATAGCCCATACTCTCAATTGAAATTTTGAATCCATTGATCGGTGAATCGGATCTTTTGGACATGCCAGGGACATTTTCAATCAAAATATAGCCAGGATTAAAATATTTTACAAAGTCGTGAAAATAGCTCAGCAAAAAAGCCGTTTTCTTGGATTTATTCTTATCTGTATTAATTAAGCTCCAGTATTGGCATGGACTACAACCGACGAAAATTAGGTTGTCGTCATTTTTAGCAAGGTTTAGATCGTTTTCCAACTCCTGAGGGGAGTACTTAGATATATCATGATTTAAAAAAAGGCTCGACTTGTGGTTTGCCTCGTATGTAGGTGCAACGGAAATATCATTGTCAATTCCCGCTATGATATCGATACCTGCCTGGCTTAAGCCTAGGCTCATGCCCCCACCACCACAAAAAAAGTCAACTGCTTTTAACATTGTCTAGCCATTTCTGTTTATGTTTTGTCCAGTTTCGTACCTGACGCATCACAGCATAGGTTCTTCGAATCATTATACCCTAAAGGAGTACCGAATCATTGCCAAATCATGGAGTCAACGTTATTGATATTCAAATGTCCAAGAAGCTAGAACATCGGAACTCAACGAGTCTATCCTTGATGTCCGCTTTGGGTCGAGGCTGTGTGAAAACGTAGCTGTCGCTATACTTTCCCCATGACAGATCGTGGGAGGTACCGATGAAACGTTTCGTCGCAGGTGAATCCCGGTCCCAAGCTACGTTGTTTCCTGAACTCCTGGATGATTTCGTCTCTGAAGACAATCCGGTTCGGGCCATTGAGGCTTTCGTGGACGCCCTCGACCTCAAACAGCTGGGGTTCAAAGGTATTGATCCCCATGCCACGGGTCGACCCGCCTATCATCCCGCTGTACTTCTAAAAATCTATCTTTACGGTTACCTCAACCGCGTGCAATCGAGCCGCCGACTTGAACGTGAAACGCAGCGGAATGTTGAACTCATGTGGCTAACGGAGCGTCTCGCACCAGACCCCTACGAAATGCCTCTTTGTTGTGATGCTCAGAACTCATCTTCATTAATTAACTGAAACACCATTCTCTTGGCATGGCTAAGATCATTCTTAGCTAGCACGTGCCAATCGTACACTTCGCTTCCTGGCAACATTTCCTGACCCACCGAACAGCGATCCCGCTCGTATCGAAACCTTGTACCCGCTGGCGATTGCCATTCGACAACGTTATCACCACTAAAAACTGGCTTTAAATCACTTATTTTTCGTATAGCCATCGTGGTCAGCCACCTGAAGCATATTAATCTTTATTAATTTACTGATTTTGTTAACTTTAACGCTAATCGCCGACAGGTAGCACATGGTATTGGACGGCCAAAAGGAGCCGATATAATCACGACCTAGCGCCAGACGGGCAATAGGCGGCTTGAGCAGTACCTGGCCGAAACCACACGGCTGGTTGAATATGATAAATTTATAGATAACCGCGACGAGCGTAGAGCATCCAACTACGGTCGGCCTTGAGGCCGTTATCTAAACAGCTGTCTCAAAGATAATCACCATCGTTTCGGAAATTTGTATTCTAACGAAACAAGTCATAACGCGAACCCTAAACACCGAAGGAGAGTCTATACATGCCATCTTTATCGCCTGATGCTTTGGCTATACTTCTCCCTCTCGGCATTCTTTTCTCCGCTCTACTCATGTTCGGAGCAGGCCTTGTATGGGCCCGCTACCGCGATTACCAGAACGAAAGGCAAGATCGAGAAAAGTTAATTCAAGCTATTTTGGACCAGATCGAACCTTGGGCAGGCTCTCGATCCTCCGCCTGGGCATGGTATCAAACCTATCCCATTTCGGCTCTCGGTGGACAGACAGCCCAGCAACTAGCCGCTCAAGGAAGAGCTTACGAGGTAATCGCGTACATAGCCCATATTCGCCAGGGAGGATATGCTTAACCCGGCCTATCGCTTGTTTTACGTTTTATGTGGCTTTAAGTACGCGTAACCACTGAGTAATACCGGATAGACCCGTTTGTATAGCGATGGTCGGAATCAGACCGTCGCTAACCGGCCAAAAGCAGTCTTTTAAGGTATTCTAATATAATTAGTTTTCAGCGCTTTATTAAAATTCAGTTAATAATTGGAGGGCTGCAAAGCGTTCGAGAGGAGCCTGCATACACTAGCTAATCGGCACACTCAATACACTTTAGTACTAGTGGGTCCCAAGTGAGGCGTTTGGCCCCAATCCATTCGCCGCACTCGATACACTCACCGAAGTTTTCACCCTCTATACGCTGAAGTGCAGCGGCAATCTGCTTCAGCTTTAGCTGGCGGCGCTGCTCACCTGCTTTGGCCATCGCTTGCCCCTGCATTGCATCCATACGCGACAGCCGACCTACCGACGTTTGATCCAACATCACGGTATCCCGGGAGTCTTCGCTGCTCGCGCTCTCCTCGCGAAGCGTGGTGTCGAGTGTCATCAGTTTCTCACGGATAACGGCTATATCCACCTCGGGGTGATTCATCTGCGTCTCCAGTTAGCCTACAATCGTTACCCTACTAATTTGTTTGATCGCGTAAGGGACTATTCGATGGGCTATCGCACCCTGCTGCGCGATCACCGCAGCGTACTCAGTATCGCTTTTTTGGCCATGTTTAGCTCAAGCCTTGGGCAGAGTTATTTCATTGGCCTCTTTCAAGCCCCTCTTTCAGGCCACCTTGGGCTTAGTGTCGGCCAGTTTGGCACCGCTTATGCTGTGGTTACTCTGATAGCGGGCTTCTGCATGCTGCGCTTTGGGCCATCTGTTGATTGGATAAACCCACGACGTTTCGCAGCAATCATATTAATACTGCTATTAACCGGCGTTGTGCTGCTTACCTTATCGCCCTGGTGGTGGTTAGGGATAGTCGGCCTTGGCATAGTACGGCTATGCGGTCAGGGTATGTTGACCCATTTGGGCAACACGCTTGCCGCCCGAGAGTTTTCCACCATGCGTGGCCGCGCCATTGGGTTGGCAAACTTAGGCATTCCACTGGGTGAAGCGCTGCTACCACCGTTGGTTGCTGCGGCGCTTATCTGGAGCAGTTGGCAAACTTTTTGGTGGCTAATGTGCGGGACTATTGCACTTCCATGGCTGTGGCTGCTAATGAAAGCCCCCTGGCCCAGCGCGCCGAGCGTTAAACCGACGAAACAAACACCCCACGGCCCTCGCCCCTTTCGTGATAAACGCTTCTGGTTGTTATTGCCCCTCTTAATGTCACTGCCTATCACCATGACGGGGCTATTTATTTATCAAGCCCAATTAACCGAAGCCCTCGACAGCTCACTGGCGGTTTATGCACTGGCGCTGACCGGCATGGGGTTCGCCAAACTGCCGGGGGCGTTACTAGGCGGTCGATGGATCGATAAATTTGGGCCCGTGAAGCTAGCGCGCCTTTACTTGTTACCCTACGCCATCGCTATGGTGATGGCGCTAACCATCGGTGGGAACATCAGCATTTGGGCACTAATGGTAGGCGGCGGGTTGGCCATGGGCGCTCAGGAGCTTATCGCCTCTGGTCTGTTGATCAAGCTATGGGGCGCTGAGCATCTTGGCAAGGTACGCTCAGCACTTAGCGCATCCATGGTGTTCTCCACCGGCATAGCGCCTGCGGTACTGGGGTTAGCCCTTGGAGTGGGTGCACCCTTTTACTCGCTTTTATTAGGTATGCTGGTGTTCATCGTTGCCGGATGGCTACTGGCACAGCGCGTGCTGCGGGAAGCAGCCAACTGCACGGCGGAGCAGTAAGTAGCAAGCAATGAAAGCAAGTGTTCAGCGCAAAGTTAACACCGGCAGTTGGGCGTTACGCTGCACCGAGGTCGTAGTACTAATCACTAGAAGGTGGCGAATGCGCGAGTGGCCATAGGCGCCCATTACCAGCATAACGATACTGTGCTCCTGCTTATAGGTACGCAGCTTCTCTTCCACTTCGCCCGCGCCTTCGCAGTGCACGTAACGTTTCCAACGCCCAGGTAAGCTGCGAGCGGTGTTCAGCTGTTTCTGCGCCCACAATGACGGCATGACAAGTAATGCCTTCAAACAAGGGACTTTTAGCTAGCATTTCCACCCCTTTACGGGCCGGTTACTAACGTCAAACGCGATCATCACGTTGTGCGGTGCCAGAAACTGGGCGGTCTCAATGACCAAATGCAACACCTAACCTATCAGGTAGGGTATTGCCATGACTAATTGTTATCGCCATGTAAAGCCACCGGTTAGCCACTGTCGCTACCAAATGTGCCTAATTCCCTTAGTGCGGGTAAGGTAATGCTTCGCTACGACGCTCGTCCGATAGGGCACCAGGGTGATAACTGGTATTTAATCTGCTAACATTATCTGCGCGGTTACTGGCTACGAGGCTTCTTTAACGAAGGCTTTTCGCTGTCGATTGAATACATCAGCAGGACCATAAACCATGCCACACCTACTCTCACAGTTGATGACCCCACCCTAGTTTTTTGCCCGACATTTATGCACTCCGCTTGATTGCTTTTCATGACAAAATATCATGAAAAACAATCGGTTACTTATGGACTAATGCAATAAGTGCTGGCAACGATGACGACCAACCCACCCTAAGCATTGTTTGATGTGCGGACTAAAGCACTTACCTCACGTTGGTAAGTTTTTACTCTTCAAACAAGGCGAATTCATTGCAATACCTACCTCTTCCTCACACTGCGTTCTTTGACGAAACCTCTTCCTCACAGCTGTTTGTGGCGACTCTGCTAGAAAAAGCAGATATTCATATCAATGGAGACCGTCCCTGGGATATGCGGTTAAATGCCCATGGCGTGATAGAAGATGCCTTAGCACGAGGCAATCTCGGCCTAGGTGAGCGCTATATGGACGGTGATTGGGAAACCGATGACCTCGATAAGTTCTTTTTTAAACTGATGCGTGCCCGTCTTCCCGATCAGGTCAATCACAGCAAATTAGTGTTTCACCACCTAAAAACACGTTTGGTCAACTTACAAACCGCCAAACGTGCGTTTCAGGTCGGCGAGGCACACTACGACCTTGGCAACGATTTTTATGCCGCCATGCTCGACAAGCGCATGACCTACACCTGTGGCTATTGGAAAAATGCCAAAACGCTCGACGAGGCCCAGGAAGCCAAGCTCGATCTGATTTGCCGTAAACTCAAGCTCAAACCCGGCATGCGCGTGCTGGATATTGGCTGTGGCTGGGGAAGCTTTATGGCCTACGCCGCCGAACATTACGGCGTTGAGTGCGTAGGCCTGACGATTTCAAAAGAGCAAGCAGAATACGGCAAGCAGCTAATGCAGAGCGGGTTACCGGTTGAATTCCGGTTAAAAGATTACCGGGATGAAACTGAGCAGTTTGATCGCATTGTGAGCGTCGGCATGTTCGAACATGTTGGTCGCAAGAACTATCGTGAGTATATGCAGGTAGCCAATCACTGTTTAAAAGATGACGGCCTCTTCCTGCTGCATACCATCGGCAAAAATGTACGCAACACTTCCCCCGACCCCTGGATTGATAAGTATATTTTCCCCAACGGTGAATTGCCCGCCTTGAGCCAAGTGACCAACGCTGCGGAGTCACTGTTTGTGGTGGAAGATGTACACAACTTTGGCGCAGATTACGACCGCACGCTAATGGCTTGGTATAAAAACTTTGAAGCGAGCTGGCCTCAGTTCAAAGACCAGTTCAGCGAGCGGTTTTACCGTATGTGGCGCTACTACCTGCTGAGCTGTGCGGGTGCTTTCCGCGCTCGCGACATTCAGCTGTGGCAATTTGTACTCAGTAAAAAGGGTGTGCTCAGTGGCTACGACCGCGTTAGCTAAGTCGTTTTCGATGCTTGCGTTTGAAAATATTAAGCCACGACTCACTATTCATTAATTGGACTGTTTAATGCATAACACTTTTACCCTCTTTACATCCGAATCCGTTTCAGAAGGCCACCCCGACAAGATTGCCGACCAAATATCCGATGCTGTATTAGATGCCATCATCGCCCGTGACAAGCAGGCGCGGGTGGCTTGCGAAACCATGGTTAAAACCGGTGTGGCGATTATCGCCGGTGAAATCACCACCTCCGCATGGGTGGATTTGGAAACGCTGGCTCGCGACGTCATCACCAATATTGGCTATAACTCGTCAGATGTTGGTTTTGATGGTGCCACTTGCGGTGTGATGAACCTAATCGGCAAACAAAGCGTTGATATTGCCCAGGGCGTTGATCGCACCAAGCCCGAAGATCAAGGTGCTGGTGACCAAGGCCTAATGTTTGGTTACGCCACGAACGAAACCGAATCGTACATGCCCGCCCCGATTCACTATTCGCACCGCTTAGTCGAGCGTCAGGCAGAACTTCGTCAACACGGTTTATTACCGTGGCTACGCCCCGATGCCAAGAGCCAAGTGACCTTCCGTTATAACGCTGCGGGTATGCCCTGTGGCGTTGATGCTGTCGTGCTATCAACTCAGCACGACCCCAGCATCGACCAGGAAGAGCTTCGCAGCATTATTAAGCACGAAATTATTGAGCAAGTGCTGCCTGATGAATGGCTGGATGAAAACACCCAGTACCACATTAACCCAACGGGTAAATTTGTGATTGGTGGCCCGGTGGGCGATTGCGGCCTAACCGGTCGAAAAATTATCGTTGACACCTATGGCGGTATGGCGCGTCACGGTGGCGGAGCATTCTCCGGAAAAGATCCCTCAAAGGTCGACCGCAGTGCTGCTTACGCGGGTCGCTATGTCGCCAAAAACATTGTTGCCGCTGGTTTAGCCGATAAGTGTGAAATACAAATTTCGTATGCAATCGGTGTCGCTGAACCCACATCTGTGGCCATTGATACCTTTGGCACTGGCACCATCGACGATGCCAAGATTGTGAGCCTTGTTCGGAAGCATTTTGACCTCAGGCCCTTTGCCATTACCACTATGCTCGACTTGCTGCACCCGATGTATCAGCTTACCGCCGCCTACGGTCACTTTGGGCGCGAGCCGTTTGAGCATAGCTACCACTGGATCGATGATAAGGGCGCGGCGCAGGTAGAAACCTTTACCGCTTTCCCCTGGGAAAAAATCGATAAAGCCGAAGCGCTACGTCAAGCAGCAGCGTTGTTAAATTAATTAAACCAGCCTAGGAGCCGTATATGTCAAGCAAGATATATTGCATTGCCAACTTCAAACCCAAGCCAGGAAAAGAGGAAGCCGTATTTGAAGCGCTTCAAAGGCTAGAACCAAATACTCATCGAGAAGATGGCTGCCTAGCATACACAGTGACTCGCCATATTGATCACCCGAATGCCAAAGGGGCGAGTTACCCCATTGTCTTTCACGAAGTATGGGCTAATCGTGATTCGTTCGAAGCGCACTGCAATCGCCAAGAGATAAAACAGTTTTTTGCCCAACACGTGGAAGCTAAGGACGGCGATATCGATCACGCTAATGTCTGTGTATATAGCGACGAACCTTATGACTACGATGCGCCTAGAATCTAAGTCCACACCGCTGTACGGCTCCACCTCCAGTTGAAATAGAAAATAATCTCCCTAGACATTAATCATTGGATATACCACATGACTGAGCAAAAAATGAACGTCGAGAGCTTTAACCTGG
Source organism: Halomonas sp. AOP7-B1-5 (assembly GCF_052353045.1). Classification (NCBI taxonomy): domain Bacteria; kingdom Pseudomonadati; phylum Pseudomonadota; class Gammaproteobacteria; order Oceanospirillales; family Halomonadaceae; genus Halomonas; species Halomonas sp. AOP7-B1-5. The sequence continues at coordinate 70,185 of NZ_JBQTDC010000014.1, forward strand.
ATCACACCAAGGTGAAAGCCCCCTATGTACGCCTTGCTGATATCAAAGAGGGCCAGAACGGCGACCGTATTCATAAATACGATTTACGCATTTGCCAACCGAACCAAGCTCACATGGAAATGCCCGCGCTACACTCACTCGAACACCTGATGGCCGAGCTTTCACGTAATCATACGGATAAGGTCGTGGATATCAGCCCGATGGGGTGTCAGACCGGTTTCTATATCGCGATGATTAACCACGATGACTATGAGGAAGTACTGAAGATACTCGACCAGACGCTGGAAGACGTTTTAACGGCTACCGAAGTACCCGCTTGCAACGAAATGCAGTGCGGCTGGGCCGCCAGTCATAGCCTGAAAGGCGCTCAAGCTCTTGCCAGCGATCTGCTTGAAAAACGCGATGAATGGACACAAGTCTTTGCTTAAAACGATTCTATCTTGAACTTAAGGTCATCTAGCTCACTAACCATCAACTTAGGGTATGAACCAAGCGCTTCACGAATTCACACCATCGCGCTTGGCCTACTCTAGTGGTAACCACATCCTACGGAACACCAATCCTGAGTAGCGGTCAATCGAAGTAAGATTCCGCTTCAATTTATCCCAGATACCTTTGTTTAAGGTCGCTGGTAACTGCATGAGGTAACTCAATGGCACGGTTACACAACGGCTTTTGCCCTACGCCACCCTAGCGCTACTCCCCCCAGACAACGCTATGCATTCATTGCATTTTGTAACGCAATGACTTTGCCGAAACCGAACTGTGAGTGGAGTGACCATGCAATTACAAAACGCCTTTATTCCCAACATCGACGAAATAACCACGTCCACTGAGTGGACTAGCGTGCACAGTTATTTACCCACCAATGCCAAAACACCCTTACTGGTGGTTTATCGCGATATCCATGGGGCTGGTGTGACATCGGCTATTTTAGAACGCGGGCGATTTCTTAGCGTTACTAATCGCGCTTTGGTCCGTGGCGTTCAGGCTTGGCGCTACATGGAGGAGTAATTTCATCCAGTTTTACTCTTCGCCAAACCACACCACGAGGTCAATATGGAAAACGCCGCTCTTGCAGCTCAGTTCCCCATTGAACAAGAAGTAAAACGTCGTCGTACCTTCGCCATCATTTCGCACCCTGATGCGGGCAAAACCACCTTAACCGAAAAGCTATTGATGTACGGTGGCGCAATCCGTACAGCGGGTACCGTAAAAGCCAAAAAGAGCCAGCAGTTTGCCACCTCCGACTGGATGGAAGTGGAGAAGCAGCGGGGTATTTCAGTAGCAAGCTCTGTCATGCAGTTTGAGCACGAAGGGTGTGTAATTAATCTGCTCGATACGCCAGGCCACAAGGATTTTTCCGAAGATACATACCGCGTGCTGACCGCTGTAGATGCCGCATTAATGGTCATTGACGCGGCTAAAGGGGTAGAAGCACAAACCATAAAATTATTAGAAGTTTGTCGTCAGCGTAAAACCCCGATTATCACCTTTATCAATAAAATGGATCGTGAAGTTCGTGAACCATTAGACGTCATTGATGAAATTGAGCAAATTCTAGGTATCGCCTGTGCCCCCATTACTTGGCCTGTAGGCATGGGAAAAGAATTTGCTGGTGTCTTCGACTTGCGTCGCCACCACATGCTTAAATTCACCCCAGGCGATAACACTGCTCATCAGGCAGTGGAAGTGCTAGAAAGCGTGGATGATCCTTACCTCACCAAGAATTTTCCTATTGCCCACGCCACTTTCAAAGAGGAGTTGGAAATTGTTCAAGAAGTAGCTGATCCTTTTAACCAGGAAGCTTTTCTAGCAGGTGACTTATCGCCGGTATTTTTCGGTTCAGCGATTAACAACTTCGGCGTGCGCGATATTCTAGAGGCGCTTACCCAGTGGGCACCTTCTCCACGTCCTAGAGAAGCGAAAGAAACAACCGTCTATCCAGATGGGGCACAATTTTCAGGTATCGTGTTTAAAATTCAAGCCAATATGAACCCACAGCATCGCGACCGAATTGCCTTCTTACGTATTTGCTCAGGCGTCTATCGGCAGGGATTAAAAGTTAACCACGCGCGAAGTGCCAAGCCTATTCGACTCGACCACGCTATTACCTTTATGGCTCAAGAACGCGCACACCTTACCACCGCCTATGCAGGTGACATTATTGGTATCCCCAACCACGGCAAGCTGCGTGTTGGCGATGTGCTAAGTGAAGGCGAGCTATTGGCTATGGTAGGCATCCCTCACTTTTCACCTGAAATTTTCAAAAAGGCGCGTCTAAACGATCCGCTACGCTCAAAGCAGTTAAACAAAGCGCTTAAAGAGCTAGGTGAAGAAGGCACTATCCAGGTATTCGACCCGCTAGAAAAGACCGGCATGATTATGGGCGCCGTTGGGCAGCTACAGTTTGAAACCGTCGCTCATCGCTTACTCACGGAATACAACATTGACGCTACCTTTGAAAGCGTGTCGGTGCATAAAGCGCTCTGGGTATCGAGTGAGGATATACACCAGCTAAAGCGATTTACCCAAGCGAGTGCTGAACGATTAGCCTACGACGCAGCAGGCGCCCTGGCCTTTATGCCCCCTACTCGCGCCGCACTGGACATTACTATTGAAAGATGGCCAGAGCTTACGTTTCACACTACCCGCGAAATAAGCGCTTTTTGAACTAAGTCTTTCTTTACAAGACGTTAAGACGTAAATACTCCCCATTTAACAGGCACTATGGATACCAAAACCAACATCTCTCAACGCGACGCTGAACACCGCCAGTTAATGCACACCCTTGAACGCATTGACCTGAACGTAGAAGAAATTAACCAACGTCTAGCGGCTTATGCAGAGGACATACAGGCCCAGAAAGAGTATTTATGGACAAGCCGGGATGAGATGGATCACATCGAGAAAATCTCCGCTCGCGAGTCAATTGAGCAAGCGGTAATGACTGGCGACAATGCCTTGGCACGCCGCCATAAACTCGAAAAGCTCAGGCACTCACCCTATTTTGGGCGCTTCGATTTTGCCCAGTGGGGCTCCCCTAAAGCGACTCCCATGCCGATTTATATCGGCATTCACCACTTTTACGACGATCTGGCCGGTCAAAGCTGTATACACGACTGGCGGGCCCCCATTGCATCACTGTTTTACGATTACGAAACAGGCCCCGCCAGCTATCAAAGCCCGAAAGGTGAGATTAGCGGCCATATCGCCCTCAAGCGGCAGTTCAGAATAAAAAAGGCCAGCATCGAGCTGATGATTGATAGCGATGTCCACGTGGTCGATGACGTGCTTCAGGACACGCTGAGTCAAGCCTCTGACGACACGATGAAGAACATCGTCGCTACTATTCAGCGCGACCAAAATGCGATTATCCGTAACGACGAAGCCCATACCTTGATTATTCAAGGCGTGGCGGGCTCTGGAAAAACCTCGATTGCACTGCACCGGATTGCTTTTCTGCTGTATCGATTTAAAGACACGCTCACCTCCGAAGATATCTTAATTATCTCGCCCAACCAGGTGTTTTCCGACTACATCGCCAACGTGCTGCCCGAACTGGGTGAAGAGACCGTTAATCAGGTGGGGATGGAAACACTGGCTGACGAGTTGCTCGACAGCCAGTACCGGTTTGAAACATTTTTTGAACAAACCACGGCGCTACTGGAAAAGAACGACGCGGCTATGAAGGCGCGGCTACATTTCAAAGCCTCACCTGAATTCCTAAAGCAGCTTGATCGTTACGCAGCCGACGTAGAAGCGAAGCGCTTTACGGCTGAGGATATCTGGATTGCTCGGCGATTAGTGCCTAGCTGGCTACTGGAAGAAGTGTTTAAAAAGCATCGCAACCTACCTACCAATGAGCGCCTAAGACAGGTGAGCTGGGAAATAGAGCAAAAAATTGGCAATCAATATAACTATGATTTAGCGCCTGATGAGCGCAAGACACTCAAAGCCACCATTAAAGGCATGCTACAGCAGAAAACGCTGCGTGAGACCTACAAAGAGTTTTACACCTGGCTGGGTAAACCCGAACTGTTCAAGACGGCTTCGCGGGGGCGGCTTGAGTATGCCGACGTATTCCCCCTGATCTATCTAAAGATGCGCTTAGAGGGAGTTCACTCCCGCTGGCGGAATGCCAAACACCTGCTAATTGATGAAATGCAGGACTATACCCCTGTGCAGTATGCGGTTATCGGCCAGCTGTTTCGTTGCAAAAAAACCGTGCTAGGCGACAGCTACCAATCGGTTAACCCCTATAGCGCCTCGCAAGCTGAGCAGATACGCCAGGTGTTGCGTCAATCCATGTACGTGACGCTAAACAAGAGCTACCGCTCCAGTATCGAAATAACCCGCTTCGCTCAGCATATCGCCTATAACCCCAATCTAGAGCCAATTGAGCGCCATGGCAAACCGCCTGTTATTCACCGCTGCACCTCACGCAAGCAATCGCACACAGCCATTCAGCAGCTAGCCGAAGAGTTTGCAGCCTCAATACATAATACCTTAGGTATTGTGTGCAAAACCCAAAAGCAGGCCAGCCTCGTTTTTAAAGCGTTAGAAGGACAATTCGATAAGCTACAGCTGCTCACTGAGCAAAGCACCGCGTTTGGACAAGGCATTATTATCTGTACCGCCCATATGGCGAAGGGCTTGGAGTTTGACCGCGTTATTGTGCCCGAGGTAACGGCCACCCATTACGCGACTGATATGGAGCGCAACTTACTCTACGTGGCCTGCACTCGGGCGATGCACCAGCTTGACCTTACTTATCACGATCAGCCCTCGCCATTTATCGCAGAGCTGGACAACCATCAGTTTCAAGTAGCTTGATGCTCAAACTTGTTGATTAAGAATTTGATTTTAGTAACGCCCATACGCTCTCGTCATTGGAAGCATAAAGGTATAAGCGCTTTAGGTGTTTTGCCCGTTGCAGCTGTTCACTCAATGCCAAAACAGCTTCCCGAACCGCCTCCTCGCTGCCTTGAATATGAGGGCTAGCGCCGGGTAGAGGAATAGAGAGAGCAGTAAACTCTTCGCGCTCTGCCACCACAATCATTTTACGATAGCACTTGGCCCATAACGCCAGCGTTTTAGTGTCACTATCACTACTTTGGGGTGGTGCAAATTTAATCACTGCTGGGCCCTCCTGAAAAGGTTGCGAAACCAACCAGGCTTCACCAATGACGCCGATTCCTAAGGCGTTTATATGCTCCTGGGTCGCAGGCTTTGCATACGCATTTTCTATCGATAAAGGAACGTCCGCCTGGTGAACAGATATCTCCGTTTTATTGAGTTGCCAAGTCTTCATTAGCCTCTCCTAAGAACAAAAAAGCCGGCGCACTCAAGAAGCGAGGGCCGGCTGCGGGGAAATACGCAATGCGAGCTAAACGGTTATGCGCTGCTGATTATTAAGCCTTAGCGCAAAATCAGCACCGGTATGCGGCTACCACGTAGCATGGCCGTTGTTGTGCTGCCAACCAGCAGGTGACGAATACGCGAGTGTCCGTAAGCGCCCATCACCAGTAGGTGGATGCCGTGCTCTTTTTCGTAGGCTTGCAGGGCTTCGTCCACCTCACCAGCACGAATAGCGCCTTCGGCTTGGTGGCCCGCTTCACGCAACGTGCTTAACGCCCATTCAAGCTCAGAGCGGCGTTCAGCCGTTTCCGCACCGACGATCAGCACATGGCACTCGGTGCCTACGAAGAGCGGTGAACGGGCCAGCATCTCGACGCCTTTACGGGCGGTTTTACTGCCGTCAAAGGCCATCAATATTTTTTCAGGCCGCTTGAAGGTTTTCGGCACCATCAGGATCGGGCGGTGCATTTCACGCACTACCCGCTCAAGGTTAGAGCCAAGATGGCCACTCGCCTGGTGAGCGGTTTCACCGCGCTTACCCACCACCAGCAATCGCACGTCTTTTTCAAGCTCTACTAACGTTTCAACCAGGGTACCGTTGAGCTGGCGAGTGATGGGGTCGCTGACCCCATCCTCTATCGCCCGTTCTTTGGCCGCCTCCAGCATTAGCTTGCCCTGCTCGCGATTCACCTTGGCGCGCTGCTCATCAAGGTCGGAAAGCTCTTTCATTAACCGTTCGCGGGCACCGAAGCGCAGGTTGCCAGAAAGGTTCTGCTCTTCGGGTACGTCAGAATGATTGTCGACCACATGCACAAAGGTTAACGGTGCCTCCATGGCCAAGCTGGCCCAGGCGGCATAGTCACAAACGCCTTCGGAAAACTGGGAGCCGTCAATAGCGGCTAATACTTGATCTGTCATATCGCTCTCCATGCCTTGATTTAGTGGCCGCCCATCAGCTTTTCAACCGCTTCGGGGTCGTTGTGTACCGCATAGCGATCCACTACCGTCGCGCTCGCTTCGCTCAAGCCCACCATTTCTACCTCGGTACCTTCACGGCGGAATTTAATCACCACGCGATCCAGTGCCTGTACAGCGGTAATGTCCCAGAAGTGCGCGCGGGAAAGGTTGATGGTGACTTTATCGATGCTCTCTTTGAAGTCGAACGCGCCGATAAAGCGCTCGGATGAAGCAAAAAACACCTGACCGACGACTTCATATTCACGCTCTTTACCCGGTTCGATTTCTTTAGAGCCGATATACATAATGTTGCCGACTTTGTTAGCAAAGAACATCGCCGCCAACAGCACACCAACAAAGACGCCAATCGCTAGATTATGGGTGCCTACCGTTACCACAACGGTGGCCAGCATGACAAAATTGGTACTCATCGGGTGCTTTTTCAGGTCGCGAATCGATTCCCAGCTAAAGGTACCGATTGCCACCATAATCATCACCGCTACCAGCGCTGCCATGGGGATTTGCGATACCCAATCCGCTAGGAAAACGACCATTAACAACAGCGCGATTCCAGCAATCAGCGAAGAGGTACGACGACGTCCACCGGATTTGATATTGATTACCGACTGACCAATCATTGCACAGCCTGCCATACCACCGATTAGACCCGAGCCAATATTGGCAATGCCCTGTCCTTTACACTCTCGGTTTTTATCGCTTTTGGTATCGGTCAAATCATCGATGATCGTGGCTGTCATCATTGACTCCAGTAGCCCCACCACCATCAACATAATTGAATAGGGCAATACGATCATCAGCGTTTCTATGTTCAGCGGTACATCAGGCCACAAAAATACTGGCAGCGTATCGGGTAGTTCACCCATATCACCTACGCTGCGAATCTCCATACCGGTCATCATATAAACGACGGTAAGAACAACGATGCAGACCAGTGGCGAAGGGATAGCTTTACCAATCGCGGGTACATAGGGGAAGCCATAAATAATCACCAGGCCCGCTAGCGTCATCGCATAGACGTGCCACGTGACATCGGTCAGCTCGGGCAACTGTGACATAAAAATCAGAATTGCCAGGGCATTAACGAACCCTGTTACCACAGAACGCGATACAAAACGCATCAACTCAGCGAGCTTTATATAGCCCGCAATAATCTGTAGCACCCCCGTGAGCAGGGTAGCCACCAGTAAATACTCCAATCCGTGATCTTTAACTAGGGTGATCATCAGCAGTGCCATAGCACCGGTAGCGCCGGAGATCATTCCCGAGCGGCCACCAGCGAAGGCAATAATCACACAGATTGCGAACGAGGCGTAAAGGCCGACCTTCGGATCAACACCGGCAATAATCGAGAACGCAATGGCTTCGGGGATTAGCGCGAGTGCAACAACAAGCCCCGCCAGGGTGTCGCCCTTGAGGTTGGAGAGCCAAGATTGTTTAAACTTTTCGTACATGCGAGGGGTCCATGATTCTAGGTTAACGACAAGCCAAAAACGGGCTAACAGCGCACCAACAATAGGAAGCACCGCCAACACATTGGCACGCTGGGGTAATCAGCTTTTAGTTTTTAAATAGTGGAGAGCTAGCGTTAGGTACGGCTACATTCGTGTACAAGAAAATCAAGTACTGAAGGCTTAAGTACCAGAAAGCGATGACAGCTCAGTGAATGCGCTATCAGCACCTCAAGTGGGGGGAGTTTGGGGCTAGGGTGGAGTCATCAGCCCTAAAAAACGATGTGTAAATACATTCATTGGCAGAAATTCTTTTACAGCTGGGAAAAAGAAAGAGTAGTGCAAAAACGTGCTATATCTTAGCAGCAAACCTGCTGCATTGCACCTAGCGTCTAATGCTACCCTTCGGGTTTCATCACTTCGACATATCAATCCACTACTTTAGGCAGGGTGATCTTACCCCTCGCATCTGGCGTACCATTACGTCGTTTAAGACGATATTTATCACTTGAGACAATCATACAGATTCACCTATTTAAACATCCTGGCTGAAGGGTGAATCGCCCCGGGTTTTTTTAGACACTACCTGGTCTTATACTTGGGGTTTGAGAGGGTAGCCTGAATGGTCGATTTGAGTTCTTGGATAGATTATGCGGTGTTACATTAGCTTTAATTAATTGCCCGCTTTGGGTCGATATAAGCCATTAGCCCGCTCCTGTAGTCATAGACCTGAATCCGTGAAGCCGGCGCCGACACTTTCCCTATCACCGCCAGCGAGCACTTTTTGATCATTCGCCCCGTGCAAGTTGGCTTTCGCAAGCCCGTTATTGCCAAAACCCACCGTGCTGATCGGTGCTGACGGCCCGTTTTGTCATGCCTTTCCACCCGCCAGGCACGACATATCTGGCGATCGCGTGTCGCTTGGAACTGCTTGTGGATAGAGTGTCGCCGATTGACGGTCAGCATGGCGTTCCTCGTGGATAACGCAGTCGGCTCCGCAGCGTCTTGAGCACCGTCATGCGCCCGATATCCTGCCCGAAGTCGAGGATGATCTGCCGTGCCTTGTGAATCACGAGAGCCGCACGGTGCGCAGCCGGCGCCGCTTGGCCGGGTGGCGAACCGGGCTCAGCTCGCCGGTCATGCCTAGCTGTCCCATCAGGCGCAGGATGTTGTAGGCCAACTGGGCGAGATGCAGGATCAGATCGTTGGTGGCGAACTTGCCGGACGGCAAGCGCTCCAGGTCGAGATCGGTCTTGATCTCGCTGTGAAACTGCTCATGGGTGGCATGCGCCTGGTAGCGCTTGATCACCGCCTCCGGCGCCTCGTCCAGGCTGGTCCACCAGCCTTCCAACTCATAGTCCGGTTCGAGCAGCAACTGGCCATCGCGATCGGCGGTGCGCTCTACCAGGCGCATCACGCGTTGGACGACGTATTCAGTCTTGTTGTCGTCGTGGATCGAGACGGTCTGCGGCCACAGCGCCTGGCGCTTGCCAGGACGCAGCTCTTCCCAGTAGTCCGCCGCCACCGCCAGCCAGGTATCTCGATCAGCCGTGGCCGAGCCGCGCGGGTTCCATTTGACGACATAGTCGAGCCGGCGCCCCTCGTCGGCAAAGACCTGGCGTTGCTGTTCGAGAAGCGCCAGGTGCGCCTGGCTGTCGAAGCCGCTGTCCTCGCGTAACAGGATCGGTTGCTTGGTCAGGCATTGGGCGCGAGGCAGTACCCGCTCCAGGAAGGCGTTGCTCTCCTTCATGGTGTGCTGCTTGCCAGGCCGCAGTTCCAGACCCAGGCACCACCCTTCGTTGCCCAGATAGGCGGCGATCGGGGTGTAGCCATCGACCTTCTGGTAGGTCCGCGAGACGCCTTCCTTCTTCGAGTTGCTGTTGTCCATGACGAAGGTGTCGATGTCCAGGCAGACGTGCGTCGTCTCGGCGGTGATCGGTGCTTCGATCAGTGACAGCAGGGTCGTGGACCAGGTGGCGGTGCGCGCCTGCAGGTCGTTGGCGGCAAGTTTCTCCAGCCGCTGTCGCAGTGTCGCCGTGCTCGGCACCTTCTGCAGGGTCAGCAGCTGCTGGAACGGCTTGTCGCGGCGGAAGTTCTCGATGGCGTCATAGTCGCTCATGCCCAGACAGAGCAGGCCCAGGTAGCTCTTGACCACATCGCTGGTACGCATGCCCAGTGTGGTGGGGAAGCGGCCATCGATGCTGTCGACGCCGGCGATCTCGAAGCACTGCCCGATGATCGACAGCCCGGCGTGGCTGGTGAGGGTGCGGCGACTGGCGCGGAACTTTATGTTGGGCATGGCACTGTCTGGGTGAATGGCGATAATGGCTATATTGCCATGCAGGTCAGTGGGTTAGAAGTGCTTCCGGGGGCCGGTCTCACGGATTCAGGATTATGGCAGCTGTTGGTGAACTTGGGCTTGTTGCGATTTCTACAGAAGATGTTGTTCTCAATCAACAACTCCATGCGTTCGTATGTTCTGATTCAGTTCAGAATGAATACCTCGCATACGCACTTAGCGCTCAGAAGTATTACATGGAGTCAGTGGCATCCAAAACTACTATTCCATATCTGAACAAAGCAAACTGTGAGAGCATTCCCGTTCCTTTGCCTCCCCTTCCCGAACAAAAAAAGATCGCCCAGATCCTCTCCACCTGGGATCAGGCTATCACCGCCACCGAGCGCCTGCTTGAGAACAGTCAGCAGCGGAAGAAAGGATTGATGCAGCAGTTGCTGACCGGGAAGAAGCGGTTGCCGGGGTTTGAGGGGGAGTGGAAAAAGATTGAACTAGGTGATGCTTTGGACTATCAGCAACCAACGCCATTCCTCGTTAAATCGACAGAATACTCCGATGATTTTCCAACTCCAGTTCTAACCGCTGGAAAAAGCTTCTTACTGGGATATACCGACGAGACATTCGGAATTTACGATGAAGGGCTCCCAGTCATTATCTTTGATGACTTCACTACGGCTAGCCAATTCGTGGATTTCCCCTTCAAAGCTAAGTCCAGCGCCATGAAAATGCTGACTCCGAAACATGGGTATTCAATCAGGTACATATTCGAGGCGATGCGTATGATCCGATTTGCGGTAGGTGGTCATCAGCGTCACTGGATTTCCATTTTTGCCAACCTGGTAATTCCTTGTCCAAGCCTTGAAGAACAGAACGCTATTTCAGAAGTTATTGCTACAGCTGACAAGGAATTATCCGCAATACAAAGCCGTCTCGATATGCTGAAACAAGAAAAGAAAGCTCTAATGCAGCAGCTGCTGACCGGTATGCGGCGTGTGCAAGTGGAGGCCGCATGAACACCACCCCGCAAGGGAACGAGCAGCATGCCAGCCACATTCCCGCCCTGGCGACACTGATCAACCTGGGCTGGACGTTTCTACCCGCCACCGAGTGTCAGGCGCTACGAGGCAGCCAGCGGGATGTGGTGATGAAGCCGGTGTTAGAGCGTGTATTACGCCAGCGCCGATTCGAGTTTAAGGGCGAATCATACCCTCTGTCTGACCAGGCGATTGATCAAGTTATCAGAGAGATCACGACGCCCTCCATGGCTCAAGGGTTGATGGACGCCAACCAGTCCGTGTACGACATGTTGACGCTGGGCATTACCGTGACCGAGTTCGTGGGCGGCAAGAAAGCCCAGCCAACGGTTCACTTGATCGATTGGGAGCACCTGGATAACAACGAATTCCACGTCACCGAAGAGATGGAGGTGCTTTCCACACAGGGTACTCACACCCGCAGGCCCGATGTGGTGGCGTTCGTTAACGGTATTCCTTTGGCGGTGATAGAGGCAAAACGAGCCGCCTCCGGCAACCCCAACAAGAACATGGTGGAGGAAGGCATCAGCCAGAACCTCCGCAACCAGAAAAACGATGAAATCCCTTACCTGTACGCGTTCGCCCAGTTGCTGCTCGCCATCAGCAGTAACGATGGCCGATACGGTACGACCCACACCCCGGCTAAGTTCTGGTCGACGTGGCAAGATGAAGCGTTCGACGATCAATACGTTCAGGGCATCAAGAACCAGCCCTTGTCTTCATCGGTTAAGGACGCGCTGTTCCAGGGCAAGCCCCTGAAGATTCGGGCTTACTTTGAACAGCTATGGTCAAAACACGTCACGCCGACCGAACAAGATCGGCTTTTAGTAGGTTTGCTGGATAGGCACCGGTTTCTGGAGTTTCTACGATTATTCATCCTGTTCGACCGCAAAGTAGGCAAGATTGCGGCCCGTTACCCCCAGGCGTTCGGCATCAAGGCACTGTTGGAACGCATCTCCGGCTTTAAGCCCAGCGGCGAACGCCGGGGCGGCGTACTTTGGCACACCACTGGCTCAGGTAAATCGTTCACCATGGTGTACCTATGCCGCGCTCTACTGCTTAGTGACGCGCTTAAGAATTGCCGGGTCATCGTCGTCACGGATCGGGTGGATCTTGAGAAACAGCTATCCAAGACCTTCCTAACCGGTGGGGCTTTTGGCAGTGATATCGCCGGTAAGAAACGTGGTGACTCGCTCGCCAAAACGCGTTCCGGCAAGGAGCTGGCCAAACGCATAGGCCAAGGCAATGAGCGGATTATGTTCACCATCATCAACAAATTCGCTTCCGCCGCTAAGCAGCCAGAATGCTATAACCACTCGGAAAACATCATCGTCATTGTGGATGAAGGCCACCGCAGCCAGGGGGGTGAAAACCACCAGCGGATGCGGCAAGCCCTACCCAATGCATCGTTTATTGCCTTTACCGGCACGCCGCTACTGAAAAACGAGAAAAGCGAAACCGCTGAGAAGTTCGGGGCCATCATTCACGCCTACACCATGAAGCGGGCGGTGGAAGACGGTACCATTACGCCACTGCTGTACGAAGAGCGAAAGCCGCTGCTCGATGTGAACCAAAAGGCGGTTGATAGCTGGTTTGATAAGGTGACCGCCGCACTGTCAGATGACCAGAAAGCCGATCTCAAGCGCAAGTACGCCAAGCAAGGCCAGATCTATACCGCGCAGGATCGCATCAAGCTCAACGCGTTTGATATCAGCGTGCATTTCAGCGAGAACTTCAAAAAAGCCGGATTAGAACTGAAGGGCCAGCTGGCTACCGACAGCAAACTCAGCGCGATTCGCTATAAACAGGAACTCGATAGCGCAGGCATGGTGACCAGTGCCATCGTGATTTCCCCACCGGATACCCGCGAAGGCCATACCGATGTGGATGAAACCAACCTGCCTTTAGTGCAAGCGTGGTGGAAGCAGAACGTTACTGGCGACCCACAAGATTACGAGAAAGCCACGATAGAAGATTTCGGCACCGATGGCCCACCGGACATACTCATTGTTGTTGATAAGCTCCTGACAGGCTTTGATGAGCCTCGTAACACCGTTCTCTACATTGACAAGCAGCTTAAAGGCCACAACCTGATCCAGGCTATCGCTCGCGTCAACCGGCTGCACCCTCAGAAGCCCTTTGGTTACCTGATCGATTATCGGGGTATTCTCAGAGAACTGGATACTGCCATTAAGGATTACCAAAACTTTGAGGATCAGACTCAAGGAGGCTTTGCCATCGAGGATATTGAAGGCCTGTATGCCAACGTCGACACTGAATACAAGAAGCTGCCAAGGTTGCACGATCGGCTTCTGAGCTTCTTCGGGCATATTGATAACCGCCTAGACCCAGAACCCTATCGCCAGGTCTTCATGCCTAAATATGAAGCCGACGAGGACGGTGTAGAGGTGGATGTTCGCCAGGCACTGCGGGAAGACTTCTATGAGGCCGTCACCCACTTCGGGATGTGTTTGAAAACGGCGCTTTCTACGCAAAGCTTCTTTGATGATAAGGCGTTTACCGAGGCGGATATCCGCCGATACAAATCCGATTTGAAGTGGTTCTCTGACCTGCGCAAGACCGTACGCATGGACGCCCAGGAAACCGTCGATTACTCCGCTTACGAAGGCCAGATTCGAGATCTTATTGATCGTTATGTCACCGGTGTCCATGTTGCCCCCGGCGATGAGGCCGTGCTTATTGACCCCGTAGAGAGCAACCCTGATAACTGGAGCGACGAGAAGACCAAAAACGAAACCGATAAAATCAAAACGCGTACCAAGAAGACCATCGAGGAGAAGCTAGGCGACGACCCCTACGCCAAGAAGGTGTTCTCAGCACTGCTGAAGGAAGCCATCGAAAAAGCCGAGTCGATGTTCGACTACAAGGCGCAGTTCAAGCTGTTCAGCGACCTAGAAGCCAAGGTCGAAGAACGGGAGGTGCCTGATCTACCATTGGAAGCGTTCAGCGGAAACAAGCATGCCCAGGCCTACTACGGCACGTTTAAGCTCGTGCTGGGTGATGACTTCGCCGTATTGGAAAAAGACAAAGGCGAGCAATTGATCGAAGAGGCCTTTGAGATGAACACGGTGGTTAATCGCGCAGTGGCAGAAAACTCACTGAACCCCGTGGGCATCGAGCAAGATGTACGGAAACATTTACTTCCACAGCTGTTCTCACTGGTAGGTTTGGATAAAGCCAAAGCGATCCTGGATGAAGTTGTTCAGATTCTGCGTAACGGAGTAGCAAAGTGATGACCGCTGTGGATGCCACGCAGGACGAACAACCAAGCGTGTATCAAACGCGCTACGGTGAACGAACGTTCAGCTACCACCTGTGCTATCTGCCCGAACATAAAAAAGCCACTATACGGGTGCATGTTCACCCTAATGGCATGGTGCAGGTGGATGCACCCGAAAAGTCACAGCTCCCCGAGATTAAAGCGGCGGTGCAGCGCCGGGCGAAATGGATACTTAAGCACCTGGATGACATTGAAGAACGCAACCGCTACGTGCAACCAAGAGCGTGGGTAAGCGGTGAGAGCATGCTCTACCTGGGGCGTAGGTACGTACTCAAGGTAATCGACGACCCAAGCCAGCGGAAGGTCACCTGCAAGCTCATAGGCGGCCAACTGCGGGTGCAAGGTAAAGAGCTGACCACTGAGCGTACACAAAAGGCAGTACGCCAGTGGTACCGCGACAGAGCGGAGGATGTGTTTCAGCGCCGCTTGACTATGATGGTCGAGGCATTGCCATGGGCAAAAACGATACCCGATTGGCGCATGATCGAAATGCAAACCCAATGGGGCAGCTGCTCACCCGAAGGCGCGGTGCTACTAAACCCACATCTGATCAAAGCCAACACGCGGGCTATTGACTACGTCCTGCTTCATGAGCTGTGCCACTTGTTAGAACACAACCACAGCCCGCGCTTCTATGCGTTGCTGGACAGGTTTATGCCCGAATGGCGGTCTGTAAAGGAACGGTTGGATGGGCAAGCAGAACAGCTTTTACTTGGAGCTTAAGACAGCAGCTTTTAGGTTATGATTATATGATAATAATAGGAGCCGGAAATTTCCGAAGAAACACCTGAACAGGAAGTTAAGCTAAAACGAATTACCATCAAAACTGAGGCGGGTACGCGTTGGTTTTCCTCCACAGAAGACTTTCAGGGTTGGATTCGTGAACAGACCCAGTTGTATGGTTTTCTTCAAACAAAACTGCAAAATGTTCATGGAGAACATAATTTACAACAGCGTCTTCACCAGCCATGACCACAATTACAAAAACTTGCACAACAACTGAAGCAAATGGAGTCCGGTCCAGATCGTTATGCGCAGCAGGTTGACCAAATAACTTCTCAAGTCAACAAAAAATTGCATACCAAACAGTTATTTACCAGCGAAGCTCCGTTCTCGGATTTTATAGCTCAGCGCATGAATGAGGGCGACTATCAGTGTGCTGCAGTGGCTATTGCCTACTTCCTGGATGAAAACCTAACCAATTTCGATTTAGCACTGGCCACGGGGCTCCAAAAAGTGCTGGACTGGGAACGTGGCGCTTATGGAAAAGCCGAATCAGAGACCCAGTCGCTGTTCAACCTACGAGAAGCATGGGATGAAGAACTAACTCGCCAAACTGGTCAAGCTGACCAAAGCCAGGAACGGCTCGATACTCTGACAGGGCGTGCAGATAAGCTGCTAGAAGGGCAGCGTAAGCGCTTCGAAGAAAATGTCGGCGAATACGAGCAAGAACTTTCAGGCGCTATCGAAAAAGCTCGGAAGGATTTGGAGGCCTTGCCCCAGACCTATGACGACAAGCTGGCACTCCAGGCACCAGTCCGATATTGGAAGCTTCAAGAACAGTACCATCGAAAAAAAATGATACTGTTTGCTGTAGCCACCGGACTTTCTGGAATAATCGCAATCGTTGGTTTAGTACTGTTCGCCTTATATGGATCGCTCAAGTGATCCTTTCCCAGGGCCCACCGTTCTATGGTGAGGCTTCATCCGCTTAGCAGATCTCGTTGCTGGATTCCAAACTGCCAATCCAGATGCATCATCGACTTGTGGGTAATTGCAAGGTTAGTGGCTCGCTTACGATGGATGGGGCGCTTTCATGGAATGGGGACAACGTACTTGCCAAATTACTTGGCATGGTGGCGGTTGTTTACAACCGCTAAGCCAGCCGAGGAGGCGTGGCTTCGCGCGGCGATGATGACTAATCAAAAGAAGATGCCAACATAGCCATGTATATACAATATCATTCAGGAGAGATTGGTGGTTTTTATGTCACTTGTCTATGTCACGGTATTCTTTAGCGCGATCTAGAACGGGTCTGCTGGCGTTATCTCTTTCTGGGAAGTCCAGTACCTTCGTTGGGGGTTTTTCAACAGAGAATAGGTTGTTTTCCAGTAGGACATGCATAGATGCCAAATACTTTGCGTGGGAAATATCCAACATATCCTGTAAGTCCTCAATTTTGGCTTTTAGCTTTTCAGCTTTGTCGGCTTGGCGCTTTTTCTTTAGCGGCTCAGATGATGATTTAATAAAAGCAATTAGGTCATCCATGCCGCGATCTTTGCGGATTGAACTAGGGTCTCGCCCTGCCTCTAGCGCAACGGTTCTATTATTGATCTTTGAGCCCTTAGGGACGACCCTGGTGGTGTCGAATTTTATTCTTTCAATTGCTTCGTAGTAATCCTGATGCTTCATTTCAATCGTCCTCACTGATTAATTTTAGTTCAATAAATTCAATCTCCTGCTGTGCCAGCTTGGCTGAAGGGTGATCTTTATCCATGTACTCAAGCTCAATCTTTAAGCCCTCTTTGTATCTGCGGAGCCTTTCTCCTTCATCATCTCCTCCGAGAACAGCATCTTTACAGCCTTTCACGCAGGGTATGACCTCATCGACATTAAAGTTCCAGCACATCTTTGCTGATAAGCAGCCACCTACGCCAGTTCTCCTGTAGCTGATAGTTCCATCCATCATTAGCTTGTGGATTTCTTCGGGGCCATCCAGCCATTGGGCGGTTCCAATGTTCTTTTCTTGCTGTAGCCGTGAGCCACCGCCGCCTGTAAGTTTGGATTTGGCTTGTACAACTTGCTCATCAAATTCCAATGCTTCAATTAGGCGAATCTCATTCATATAGTCACTTATAACCAAGTGTCCTTCTTGGTTATCAGCAAGCCTTAATATATTTTTAGCCATACTGGAGTTTTCTCGATATAGCATGGTCATAGATTCGCTAAGATGCTTAAACTGAAACTTCAGAGAGGGCAGGCTTACCTTTCCAGATCGTGCGCTATAGACAGCTGTGGAACGTCTGAACTGGTGTTTAGATAGATGCCAATACTCACCTGCTTTGAGGGCGAGTTTCTTGTCATTTCTCCAGTCCCTGAAGGCATCAAATGACTCCAGCTCCACAATGTCTTCTTCCGTAACTCGAAGTGCTTCTGGGTTGGTTTCCGAGAGTACTTTGAACAGGATTTCGCGCTGAACCTTACTGTCAATCAAGTTTCGAATAGAGTCGTCGTTAGAATCACCAAAAAACAAATAGGTGCTATTAGGCTGTCTGATTGATCGGAGCGCTTCTGCAGCTTTGATGGCGGGAAGAACTTCTTCGCATGTGGCCCACGGAAGTTTTGACTCACTGTAATTCGAGTTGGTCATTTTTGAGGTGTGCGCCATAACCAATGGTAACTTTCCGATACTTGGTATATCGATCCAATCGACGCAATTAGGCTGTAGGATTTCGCATTCGTGATGCCGCATCCCTGTGTACACAAAGATTAGGATTCTTGCTGCATCCTGAGTTGCAGAAAGCAAGCGTTCAACTGCAACCCAGCCGTGCTCTGTGCTCTTGGTTTTTACAGGATGTTTTTCAAAGAATCCTGTTAATTCTAAGCTATCAATAGCCTGCTTCGGTGTTACTAGGTGTGGTTTAACCTCTGACAAAGACCCCATTTTTTTTTGGGGGTAGAGTCTTTGCCAGCGTTGGTATATGGAAGAGGCGTTTAGTGGCGATGCCCAATAAAAAGGATTGCTGTAATAGCTCTTATAAAGCTCTTCGATTCTGTCTTGAACCTTAAGGAAGTCCACTACTAGCTCTGAACACTGAGTGATAAGATTGGCATATATCCTTGTCGGTATTAAGGGAGTTCTGCTGTCTTTGCCTTGGTGCTGTTGATAGTTGGAGCGGTTTTTGTCGAGGCTCCTGTCCAATCGTTCAATATTTTTGTCAGTTAAAAATCGAGGTAGTTCAATGTCAAAGGATTCTTTGATATATATAGAGAGTCTAGCGAACTGAATGACTTCAACGCCTTTTCGAAAGCTATTTGGATTCGTCATGCAGCTAGACAAAATCTTTGCAAACGAAAAATTGCTCTCATGAAGCTCTGATAGTGTTTTGTTGTCGTTGTGTGCGATCACAGAGAGCCCTCTCAGTGTAGAGAAGTATTTTGAGAGTGTGACCAGTTTTTGGCGTTTGCCGCCGCTGTGGCTAGGCTCATAGATGAAGTAAAACATTATCAGTTTCATCTCACTGATAATTTCATCAATTAGAACGCAATTTCGTTCATTCCTTTCTGGTAGTTGGCTTTCGAAGTTTAGCCTGACTGGGTTAGATGGTCTGCTGTAGGCCTTATAGTCCCAGGTGTTGTCTGAATAAATCGATGCTACCCTACCTTCCTTATCTCTGGAGATGATGTGACCAGGCTTTGGGTGTTGGATCGAGCCGCCCTCTGGGCATAATGGATCGCTGAAAGTCGCATCAATGAATCTAGGTAGCCAGTTCATTCGATCTCTCCGTTACCTTCTATACCAGCATGTTCTAGTGCTGCGATTTTTAAAGACCAGTAAGGATGTAGATTTCCCCATTCCACCTGTTTTTTCGCTTCTTCATAAAGCGCACGATTCTCAGAGCTCTTAGTGGAAAAAATAGCCAGCAAGTCGTCAATTCTTCTTATCATAGGTTCAAACTTAATCATGTGTTCGTCTATGTTGAGTGACTTTGACTTGCTATGGAGAGGGAGCCATTGACGGATTGATAACAGCATTACGAGTTCGTCTAATGAGCGCTCAAGCCCATAGTGGGCGCAGAAAAAGCAGGTCAGCATGGCCGAACAACGTGGCTCTGGGGTAGCTTCAGTAAAGCCATCATGGCGGCGAGGGCCTTCACCATTGGACAGGCATCTTCCTGTCGTTCCTTGGTGCCCTTCATCCGTTTCTGCTTCTCTGATTCCTACGGGTTCGTTCCTGTATAAATTGATTGTTGTGGCAAGGTTCTTGAAGTAATCATTTAGTTCAGTGATTGCTATTCGATTTTCCACTGCTATGTAATGCTTACGTGAGGTTTCAATGGTGTGTTGGTGTTGATTTGCAGAATGCTCTATATCACCCGTTTCCATGAGGTGGATGTTGATAGAGTAGTCGCGCCATTGCTTTGCTGTGACGCGCATTAAATCTGAGTTCCAAAATACGTTTGGATTTGAAATGAAACTAGATGTAACTGTGTCCATTTCACCGTTGGGCTGAAAGTATCGAGGCCCTTTTAAACCAGTTATATCGCCAATGATGTGCCTGCAAAGCTCAATGTATTTTTTCCAATGCTGTAACATCTTTGGATTCATTCTGACGCTGTATTCACCGCCTTTTCGATCCTTGAAAGAAATTATTCTGTACTTGCCTTCTCTCGATAGGTGAGTTGGCTGAATAAGTGGCATCTTGTTTAGGACGGCTAGATTCGCTCCAGTGTCCCCTAAAAGAATATGGGTGAAATGGTAAGTGGCGGCGTTAAATACACGCTGGAGGAAACTATCGGGGAAGAACATTCCATTCACCATTTCTTTGTAGGTCAGGTAAAGGGTTTTGTACTTTCCAGTATAAGTAGCGGTGCCTGAGTGTGATGTTATGAGCCCATCAGCTCGAAGCGCTGGAAGAATTTCCGTATCCCAATCAAGTAGTCTACCGTTCTGGTCATACAGACGGCTGTACCTGTCGCTATGGCCGTTCCCTCCTCCTCTTGTGTTCAGTTTTT